>JACAUC010000298.1 GCA_013390945.1 Candidatus Chloroheliaceae bacterium | reverse complement strand
TATCCAATCTGGCAAGAGTAGTGGTAGGTGAAAATCAACTGGCGGCAACCAGTTGATCTTGACCCACTACAAGATTTTGGCCTTCCGACTAGAATGTGGTTATGGAAAACTATTTGTAAACTGGTTTAGCCTGCCTATCAGCTTGTAAACTGGTTTCTCTTAGGTCAAGATTGTAGGATGCTGCTCCGTCAGTTGATCTTGACCCACCACCCAACTTGTCAGAGCGGGACTTTGCAACAGCCTTATGTGTTTTAGAGGATTTTTTTAAGGGACTTCTTGAAAGGACTTTTAAGGGAAATTTATTGGAAGAGGGAAGCGCATTGGAAGAGCCATTACCGGATTATCGCAAGGCTTCGTTAACCTTTATTGTTTTGCGCGTCTTAATCGGCACTCTGTTGAAGGGTCTCTTTAAGATTGAGGTGCGAGGACTGGAAAATTTGCCGCGCGAGGGTAGCTATATCTTCGCAGGCAATCACCTGAGTTGGATTGATTCCTTTTTGATGCTGATTCTAGCTCCAGCGGAGCCACGGATCTACTTTATTGCCGCCCGTGAAGAAGTGGAAAGACCGGAGTGGCGCAGATTCTTTACCAAACGAGTAGGTGGCGTTATTGCGGTAGACCGGGATGAGGGCAACGCCTATCGCCAAGCTGTCACTAAAGTAAAGCAGGTATTAAAAGGAGGCGGAGTGTTGGGCATCTTTCCCGAAGGCGATGTTTCGGCGATTGAAACGGGCAAAATCCTACCTTTAAAAAGAGGCATCGGCCATTTTGCCGCCCAAAACGGAGTACCGATTGTGCCAGTAGCCTTCAGTGGTACTAAAGAGCTTTGGCTCCGCAAACGGGTTAGAATGATTGTCGGTCAGCCGATAGCGGCTCAGCAATGCGGTAAGGCGGTAGCCGAGCAGTTGACTCGGCAAACGGCAGAGGGTATCCGCGCCGTCTTACCTCCCCCTCCGCCCGTTAATCCCACTAGTCCCAAACTCTTCAAAAAATTCTTTACGCAGCTTTTCACCCAAGAAGAGCGCGAACATCCCATCCCGGAGTAAATTTGGAGAAGAGAGACGAAGTGGTGAATCGTCAAAGCTCTTGACAAAAGAAGTACAAAATGATACGCTAGGTTTCGGGGATTTAGCACTCGCCTATTAAGAGTGCTAATTTTCTATTCAGAAAGCAGACCTGACTGAAACCGATTGGACATATAATGCGTATAGTTATAAAGTCAGGTAGTTTTCTTGATAGCGGGGACTGGAAAGCAAAAATGAGTAGCGACGAGAAAGAGCCAGCGCAAAGTAAACGTTCACGGAAACATAATTCGGGGGAGTTAGAACGCGCTGAAAAGAGTCAAACACCGTCAACGGAAGAGTTGACCGAGCGGCGTAAAGAAATTCTCCGAATTATAATCCAAGAATTTGTGAATAGTGCCATGCCGGTCAGTTCGGAGGTAGTAGTAAATAAATACCGCCTGCCTATTAGCCCGGCTACAGTGCGTAATGAAATGGTCGAGCTAGAGCGGGAGGGTTATATTACTCATCCTCACACCTCGTCGGGTCGTGTACCGAGCGATAAAGGCTACCGCTACTTTGTAGAACATTTGATGACTCGCACTAATGGCCTTTCGATGCCTGAGCAGCGTTTGATTCAGCACCAGTTTTATCAGATTCAACTGGAGCTAAATGAGTGGCTACGCCTAGCGGCTTCGATTACCGCCCGCACTGCCCATAATGCCGCCGTAGTATCCGCCCCACGAGCCTATGATAGCCGCCTGAAGCGGTTAGAACTAATTGAGGTACAAGAACGCCTAGCCTTACTGATTATCGTGACGCAGGATAGTACCATCAAAGAGCAGATGATTTCACTGGAGGAGCCACATACTCAAGAAGTACTGAGTTCCATTTCCGCCCGTCTCAATGTTCAGCTAAATAGCTTGAACTGGAGCCAAATTGAGACGCGCAAAAAAGAGTGGCCGGAGGATACCACGCAGTTAATTGCGGGACGGTTGGTAGAATGTTTGCGAACCTTGGATTTACACCAGAATGACCAGATTTACCGGGATGGGCTGAGCAACATTCTAAACCAACCAGAGTTCACCGATATTAGCCGTATGCGCCAAGTTATGCAAACCTTAGAAAGTGGCGCAGCCTTTACTACCATTATTCCAGAAGTACTTTCCGCCGACAGTGCTGGCGTTCAGGTGATTATTGGTGGCGAAAACCGCTACGACGATTTACGTTTGTTGAGCGTAGTATTGGCGCGTTATGGTGTAGATGGTCAGGTAGCCGGAGTAGTAGGAATTGTTGGCCCTACCCGTATGGAATATGGTCGTTCAATTTCAACGGTACAATATATTTCGCAGTTACTTAGCAGTTTAGTCAGTGAACGGCGCGGATAGTTTTATGAAGCTTTTTAATACTAAAAAAGAGGTTGAGATAGAAGTGAGCAGCGAACCTAATCAAGATCAAGTCGAAGAAGTAGTTGACCAAAAGAGCAATAGCATCCTTGTAGATCCCACCGCCGAGGATTTACAGCTTCAACTGGTCGAAGAACAGAGAAAGTCAGCGGAATATCTGGAGAGTTGTCAACGTCTCCGGGCCGACTTCTTAAACTTGAAGCGACGTACCGAAAACGAACGGGCCTCTTTGAGTACCGAGGCCCGCGAACGTTTACTTGTCCGCATCCTACCAATCGTGGATGATTTTGAACGTGCCTTGCAAAGTTTGCCCGAGGGCTTGAAGAGTGAACCTTGGATCAATGGCATAAACTTGATTGAAAAGAAATTGAAAAATTTGCTCGATCAGGAGGGCGTGAGCGAACTTCCGGCCAAAGAAGCCGAGTTTGACCCTCGTTTTCACGAAGCGGTACAGCACGACGAAGATACATCAGGCAAGCAGGATTACGTGGCAGAGGTCTATCAGAAGGGCTACCGTATGGGTGACAAAGTTATTCGGCCTGCGATGGTCAAGGTCGCCCGGCGTTAAATCTATTTTTAGAGGTTAGACCAGCCAGCGAAAATCTGGCTGGTTCGGATCATTTATGCCAGAGATATTTAGCTTATTTTAGCTTCAATTAGGACTTTTTGTAAGATTATTAAACCAACTCTAGTCAGCAGGAATTAAAGAATGGCTACTAAGCGTGATTATTATGAGGTACTGGGGGTAGCTCAGTCGGCGAGTGATGAAGAAATTAAAGCAGCCTATCGCCGCATGGCTAAGAAATATCACCCCGATTTAAATAAAGAACCTAATGCTGGGGATCATTTCAAAGAGGTCAACGAGGCTTACGAGGTACTCAGTGATCGCCAAAAGCGTAGTACCTATGACCGTTTTGGTCACGCTGGCATGAGCGGAGCCGGAGCCAACCCCTTTGAAGGCTTCAATGGCACAGGTGGTTTCAGCGATATTTTTGAGCAGTTCTTTGGTGGCGTAGCCGGGCAAGCCGGACACCGCCGCACTGTCCAAAAAGGAGCCGACATCAACACTACTCTAGTACTGACCTTTGAAGAAGCCATTTTTGGGTGCGAAAAAGACGTGGAGATCAATCGCTACGATACCTGCGGGCGTTGCAAGGGGGGCCGAAGTGAGCCCGGCACCGAGACTACCCGTTGCCCCAACTGCGGCGGTTCGGGTGAGGTTCGCAAAGTCCAAAATTCCATCTTTGGTCAATTTGTGAATGTAACCGCCTGTGACCGCTGTCAAGGCGAAGGACGAGTCATCACCAGCCCTTGTAAAGAGTGTCGCGGTCAAGGCCGGGTGCGGATTAGCAAGCGCATTGCGGTTAAAGTTCCGGCAGGTATTGACGGTAACAGCCGCATTCGGATTAGTGGCGAAGGTGAAGCCGGGCCACGTGGCACTCTGCCGGGCAATCTAAACGTGGGCATCGTTGTTAAGGAACATGCGATCTTTAAGCGGGTAGAAAACAATATTTTACTTGATCTGCCGCTTACCATTTGGCAAGCTTCGCTTGGTGACAAGTTGCAGGTACCGACTGTCGAGGGTCAGCCGATAGAGATTGAAATCAAGCCCGGCTCTCAGAATGGCGAGGTAATTCGGCTGAAGGAAAAGGGTGTCCCCTTCCTACGTGGTACAGGCCGAGGAGATCAATTGGTGACACTCCAAGTCGTTATACCGCGCAAACTCACCGAAGAGCAGCGCCACCTACTCCAGAAACTCTCCCAAACTTTGCCCCGCGAAGCAATTGGGGGTAACAAAGACCACGACAAAGAAAAGGACGACAAAGGCTTCTTTGGTCGCATCTTTTCGGGCGCATAGAGCTTAACCTGTAGAAAGCTGCTTGGTAGGGGTTTATGCAATAAACCCCACGTGGCTAATCTTAGTAGCGTTGGTTAGGGGTTTATGCAATAAACCCTACGTGGCTAATCTTAGTAGCGTTGATTAGGGGTTTATGCAATAAACCCCTACACATTTTCCTTAGCCATCATAATTAAAGAAGCCAATAACTTGCCGATTGCTGGTAAGACCCTTGACCGCGATAGACCAGCGTCCTATTTTGCCATCAGGAATAAAGCAATGGAAGCTGAGCGAACCATCATTCGCCGTAACTCCTCGCCCACCACCGTAGGTCATACCATCCGGGGCCGTAAACCAATAGCTATAGGTCTCGTAGGCAAAAAAGTTAGTACCAGTTACTTCAAAGAAGGTGGTGTTATTACCATGATCGGGGCTAACTTGAAGATTAGCCACCCCTTCTGTTTTGGTTAGCAAGCGCAAATAGCCTACCTTTTCCAGCCCACTGCTCATCCCATGAGCCGTTACCGCCCAAATACCTGCTAAAATACCATGGCCGGTATAGTTGTAAGTTAGCTTACCATTGTCATCAGCATACATTTCACCTAAAGCGTAGGCTTGACCCAGCGGCGTAGTCTCCCACAGCTTGATAATCTCTTTGACCGCAAAGCCACTACCGCTAAATTGGAAAACCTGCCCCGCATAGCCACTATCGGGCGTTACCTGTAAGCCGCCTTGGGGTACAGGGCCGGAGTCAGAGGTAGGATCAGGAAGAGTAACTCTACCTGCTGAAAGATCAAACGGCGTAATCGCTTCAAGCCCACTGCTCAGGCCATGCAGAGTTAGATACCAACGTCCGGTAATATGGCCTAAAGTATCAAGGGTATAGGAGATCTGACCGCCACCATCGGCAGTCAGGGAATTTACAGCGGCAGCCCAACCATTAGGGTCGGTCGTCCAAGCACTCAAAGCTTCATTGGGGGTAAAGCCATCTCCACTAAAATTGACCGTCTGACCTGCCACTAGGGGCGCGTTAGTCACCGACAGGTTAGCCGCTAAGACGGCACCCGGATTAAAAAGCAGCAGCGAAAGCAGCGGCCCTAAAATGGCAAGGCCGTACCACCTAGAGGATTTTGCCCATCTTAAATTTATCTTCATCACCGGGAAGACTCACTTTCCTATTTCAAGCCGCACTACCAGTACTTAAAGTACAGATCGCGTTCTGCTAATTTTGACCAATGTAGCTAGGGCAGTTTTGAACCACCCTACTAGGGTAACTACGCTGTTGCCCCCTTATAACTATAGCAGGAGACCCTTAAAAATTCATCCTCCAAATGTAAAGATTTATCAAAGCCCCAGCCTAGTTTTGTCTTTCGACTCTACTTAATGTAATATAGCGGCGTTAGGATAATTTTGTAAAAGCCAAAAGAGAGGAAGAAGATGAAAGTTGCGCTAGATGTGATGGGTGGCGACAATGGGCTGGGTGTAATCATAGAGGGGGCCATTCAAGCTGCCCGTGAATATGGCATCGAAGTAATTTTGGTAGGGCGTGAAGATTTAATAAAGGCTGAACTTTCTAAACATACGGTGGAAGGGCTAAAACTGCCTATTGTCAACGCTACCGAAGTAATTGAGATGGGCGAACACCCCGCTCAGGCGGTGCGGCGCAAAAAAGATTCCTCGGTAATGGTAGGGCTACGGCTGATAGAAAAAGGTGAGGCGAACGCATTTGTCTCCGCAGGACATAGCGGTGCGACCCTAGCAGGTGCTATCTTGGGCGCACCGGGCCGGATCAAAGGGGTAGAACGTCCGGCTCTAGCCACAATCTTCCCGGCCAAAGAGGGTGCGGTTCTTATCCTTGATGTGGGAGCCAATACCGAAGTAAAATCGGAATATTTGGTACAGTTCGCCCAGATGGGTTCGATCTATTTCGAGCGGCTTTTTAAACGAGCCAATCCTAGGGTGGGCCTACTGAGTAATGGCGAGGAAGAAAACAAAGGCAGTATGTTGGTGCAGGAGGCTCACCAATTGCTCAAGCAAACCGCCGGGATTAACTTTATCGGCAATGTCGAAGGCAAAGATGTACCGGAAGGATTGGCTGATGTGGTAGTTACCGATGGCTTTACCGGAAACATTTTCCTTAAAACCGCCGAGGGAGTAGCCGCCGCTATTTTAGGAGCCTTAAAAAAAGAGCTAACCTCCAGTTTAATTAACAAACTATTGGCTTTGGGCCTAAAACCAGCCTTTAACCGCGTTCGCAAGAATATAGACTCGGAAGAATATGGCGGCGCACCGCTACTTGGTGTCAATGGAATTGTCATCATCAGTCATGGCCGAACTAAGGCCAAAGGTATCAAAAACGCCATTCGGGTAGCAAATGAAGCCGCCCAAAACGGCACCGTGGAAGCGATTCAAGCCCTCTACAAATAATAGTTAGAAAAGAAATTCAACTGGCGGTAAAATCAACGGGCGGAGCCGCATCCAACCGAATACGGTCAAGGTAAAATCAACGGGCGGAGCCGCATCCAACCGGACCGGACGAAAGGAAAAATCAACGGGCGGAGCCGCATCCAACCGAATACGGTCAAGGAAAAATCAACGGGCGGAGCCGCATCC
>JACAUC010000297.1 GCA_013390945.1 Candidatus Chloroheliaceae bacterium | reverse complement strand
CGTATTGCATACGCCCAAAATTTCGTGGTAGGGGCGTATTGCATACGCCCAAAATGAGTTGGGTTTATTCAATAAACCCCTACCTATTGAGAAGAGAGGTTTGACTCTCATCATGCCCTAGCCTATATTTACCAATATCAATGATAGGCTAAATTTAGTGGGCTGAAGGATTAGAAGATGTATGTAATCGGCACTGCCGGGCATGTAGATCATGGCAAAAGTACGCTGGTCAAAGCTTTGACGGGCATTGACCCGGATCGCTTAGCCGAAGAAAAACGGCGCGAGATGACCATTGATCTAGGGTTTGCTTGGCTAAAATTACCGAGTGGGCAAGAGATCAGCCTTGTGGATGTACCCGGCCATGAACGCTTTATCAAAAATATGTTGGCAGGAGTGGGCGGCATAGATGCGGTCCTGCTGGTAATTGCCGCCGATGAGGGGATTATGCCCCAAACCGTAGAACATCTGGCAATTCTCGATTTGCTACAAATTCAGCACGGAGTAGTAGCCCTCACCAAATGCGATTTGGTGGATGACGAGTGGCTGGAATTGATGCGCGAGGAGGTAAAAGAGCGGCTAAGTCGGTCAAGGCTGGCGGAGGCTCCGCTTGTGCCAGTTTCGGCCCGTAGCGGTAAGGGCTTGAAAGAGCTAATCAAAACGCTGGATAGCACTCTAACCACCGTTCCGCTTCGGCCTGACTTAGGCAAGCCGCGCCTGCCAATTGACCGGGTTTTTACGATTAGTGGCTTTGGCACGGTAGTAACAGGTACGCTAATAGAGGGCAGGCTAACCATTGGGCAAGAGGTTGAAATTCAGCCGGGGGGTTTGAAGAGCCGCATACGTAGCCTACAAATGCACCAAACTAAAGCCGAAATTGCCCCTCCGGGCAACCGGGTAGCCGTCAATTTGGTGGGACTAGAGGTAAATGAGTTGCACCGGGGGATGGTGCTAACTACCCCAAACTGGCTAGAAGCGACCGACCGGATTGATGTGCGCCTAACCCTCCTGCTCAATTCGCCACTTGAAATCGTCCAAAATAGCCGCTATGATCTCTTCAGCGGAGCCTCCGAAACCAGAGTTGGGGTGACGATATTGGATAAAGAGCGACTGCTACCGGGCGAAAGTGGTCTGTTACAGTTTCGCCTAGCCGAACCATTGGCCCTAGCCAAAGGTGATCGCTTTATTCTGCGCCTGCCCTCCCCTAGCCAAACTATCGGTGGCGGTATAGTGCTGGATACCCAACCCCGCCGCCACAAACGCTTTCAGGAGGAGGTTATTACCACTCTACAAATTTTGGAGCAAGGAACCCCGACCGAAATTCTATTGCAGCACCTCAATACGGGTGAGGGTTGGCCCCGTGATTTAAAAACGCTGATCGAGGAGACCACTCTCGCCCTTAAAGAGATTCAGGTGGCGGTAAAAGAATTGGTGAAAGAGGGGAACGCCCTCCTCTTTTCAGAGGAGGGTCTCACCCGCGAAGCGGCACTCAAGGCAGGTGAAGCGATAGCCGAACTGCCCCTTAATCAACCAATAGCCGGGAGTGCCGCTTGGCAACGTCTCAAGGAACGAGCGGTAGCCCTAGTGCAACAATACCACCACCAATTTCCGCTCAAGCGTGGTATAAACCGGGAAGAACTCAAGAGTCGCTTGGGAATATCCAGCCCTAAGACTTATAACCTGATAATCCACCGCCTAGGGCGTGAAGCGGTGCTGGTGGAGCGCAAGTCTAGTGGCGGAATGGTGCTAAGCCTACCCAATTTCAAGCTAGTGTTTAACCCGGCCCAACAAAAGCAGGCAGACGCTCTGCTAGAAGCCTTCCGCCGCGAGCCTTACTTGCCACCCTCGCTGAGTGAGCTTGGCACTGATCCTCAGATTATAGCCGCTCTAGTAGATGAAGGAGAACTTCAGAAAATTTCCGAGTCGGTCTACTTCCTAACCGAAGCCTATAACACCATGCTCCAAGAGGTCTTGAGCAAGCTAGACCAGAACGGCAAAATTACCCTCGCCGAAGTGCGCGACAGGTTCAAAACTAGCCGCAAGCCGGTGCAGGCTCTCCTTGAATACCTCGATGACCAGAAAATTACCCGCCGCGTTGGAGACGAGCGGGTAAAGTGGTGACAAGGGTTAGATTACTAAAACAGAGCAGGTGTGCCTGCTTCCGTCGCTTGGGGTATTTCGATTAGCTTATAAGACAAATCAAGCTAGGAGAAAGATAGCATTTACAAGTTTGTTTGTCAACATAGTTATCAATCCGATGTAGCCATGTTTTTAGCCTCAGTTTCGTTCTTGGTTAATGCTCCTAGCTCTTCAATTACTTGGCGCGTCTGTTTTAACCATTCTAAAACAGTCTGTTCGGTGGCTATCCCTAATTCCAAAGTTAACCGCCGTAAGCTTAATTCGCGACTCCCGTTTAGCGCAGAGAGTGGTGGCAAATCAATTTGGTTATAGCTCTGAAGAATGGCTTGATGTACTTCAATTTGGGTCTCTATTAGGCGAAAGAGCGTCTCATTAGGTAACTGGTCCGCAAAAAATAACTGTACCAGAAAGGGTTCCCGCGAAACGGGCGAGGGATGATAGGCACTTAACCAAGCTTGCAATTCAGTCTGACCTAATGGGGTGATCGAATAAACCTTCCGGTTAGGTCGCTCCGTTTGAATTTCTAGCCGTACTGCCACCCAACCCGCTTCTGCCATTTTATCTAGCGTCCGGTAAATTTGGGCTTTATCCGCAGGCCAGAAATAGGCTACCGTTTTATCGAAATAACGGGTTTTGAGATCGTAACCCGTCATCGGCACTACATCTAGCAAACCCAAAATAGCATATTCAAGTGACATCTCTCACTTCCCCTATTGACAGATTAAATCTTTCAGGCTAACATAGCGTATAGTAGATATATCTACTATACGAAAGAGCCACTAATATATTGTACGTCTATCAAAGGATATTATAACATGCGAAAGCCAGAAAGCCGTTACCAAAATTTAGCAATCTTCCCCGATGAAACTAAGGTACTTTATCAGGGTGTTGAAACTAGCTCTCACCATCTCACTATGCGCGATGGAGTCAAAATCGCCGTGGATCTTTTATTGCCAAAAGGAGTAAAGAGTGGGGTAAGTTTACCCACTATCCTAACTATGACCCGCTATTGGCGCAGTTTTGAGCTACGTATTCCGGCTCCACCTAATAAAGCCCCGATTGGGCCAAGGGCTCCCTTGGCGGATTACCTAATTCCACGTGGTTATGCTATGGTTGTCGTGGATGCTAGAGGGTCAGGTGCTTCCACTGGGCAGTGGCCCTACCCTTGGTCTACCGAAGAATTAGGAGATTATGGTGAAGTGGTCAATTGGGTGGTTGCTCAGTCTTGGTGTAGCGGTAGAATTGGCGCAGTTGGGATTTCCTACGAAGGGTCAACCGCTCAATTGTTGGCTGCTACGGGTCGTAAAGAAGTTAAAGCGGTTGTGCCTCAACAGTCCGAATTTGATGTTTACACGGATATTGCGCTACCCGGCGGCATTTTCAACCAAACCTTTATTCAGGCTTGGAGCGAAAGCGATCTTTTACTAGATAATAACCAATGCTCAAAGTGGTTTCCAGGGTATGCTAAGCTGATGGTAAAAGGAGTGCGCCCGGTAGATGGTGATAAAACCCATGATTTACTTAACCAAGCACTCCAAGAACACCAGCAAAATGAGGAGGTTTATACGGCGATTCAAGCCATCACTTATCGGGATGACCCTTATGGTAACTTCCCTGTAACCCTCAATGATTTCAGTGTCTTCCACTTTAAAACTCAAATCGAGGCTAGTGGGGCTACTCTTTTTAGCTGGGGAAGTTGGTTGGATGCCGGAACAGCCGAGGCGGTACTTCGCCGTTTCTGTACCTTCAACAATCCTGAAATTGCCGTTATTGGGGCTTGGAGCCATGAAATGAATACCAACGCCAGCCCTTATGGCCGACCCAAAGCCCCAGCCAAACCCAAGCTGCAAGAGCAATGGCACGAATTAGCAGGCTTTTTTGAGCAGTACTTGAAAGAGGAAAAGCTCCCGCCCACGCAAAAGACGCTCTATTATTATACCCTAGGCGAGGAAAGCTGGAAGAAGACTTCAAGCTGGCCTCTACCGGGGACACTTCCGCAACGGTGGTATCTTTCCGAAAACCAGACCCTTACGCTACAATCCCCGACCCTTGAAACTGGGGAGGATAGTTATAAAGTGGATTTTCAAGCCACTACTGGCAAAAATAATCGTTGGCTTACCGAACTGGTGAGGCCAGTAAACTATGGTAATCGAGCCACTCAAGACCGCTTGCTTCTGACTTATACGACTGCGCCTCTCCAAGAAGATACCGAAATTACAGGCTATCCGGTGGTCAAGTTATTTGTCCGTTCTACCGAGACCGATGGTGCTTTCTTTGCCTATTTGGAAGAGGTAGATGAGCAGGGCTATGTGCGCTACCTAACCGAGGGAGAGTTGCGAGCCATCCATCGTCAGATTTCGGAGGAAGCACCACCTTATACCACTTTTGTCCCTTATCACAGCTTCAAGCGCAAAGATAGCGCACCAATACCGCCCGGACAAGTGGTAGAGCTGCACTTTGGGATGTTGCCCACCTCCGTGTTAATCCGGCGTGGCAAGTGTCTTCGCCTAGCAATTGCCGGACATGACTATGATACCTTTGCGCGTATCCCTGAAAGTGGTCAGCCCGTGATAACCGTCGCTCGAAATCAAGTTTTTGCCTCCTATATCGAATTGCCAATCGTGAAGGGTTAATTCCGCTATCCTGATCCGTTTTGTACACGGCTCTCAACTGGCGATGAAGCCGGGCAATAACCAAATCTACGGTCAGATAATGGGCAAAGGCACAAATGTGTTAATTAATCCTCACGCCACTTGGTTAGGGCAGGCAATCAACGTATCATCTCAAAATTTCGGGGTAGGGCGTATGGCATACGCCCAAAATGAAACCAGTTTGCGGTGGGTTTATGTGAACTGGTTCCAATAGGCCAGCCTACAACCCCTACCTATTGAGAAGATACAAGTTTAGCGATGTGGTATAGTTTGACAATAATAATAAGATGCCCTACTATACACAGCATATCTGAGAATGCTAATTAATCTTACGGAGACAACCAATTGTACAAGCTAAGTCCAAAAAACAGGTCATGGGTTAAGGCCGCCCATGTTGCCAGTATGGGTGCGTGGGTAGGTGCATCCTTTTCTATGAATATACTAATATTAGCCAGTAGTCCATCCAGTGGCGAGGGATTATACGCCACTAACTCAGCGTTAAAATTAATTGACGACTTCATCCTCATCCCCTCTGCAATCATTAGTTTGCTCACTGGATTGTTGATAAGCTGGCTAACCCCTTGGGGCTTCTTCAAATGGCGCTGGATAACACTGAAGTGGATTCTTACCATTGGTGTGATCTTGCTTGGCACCTTCGGTCTAGGGCCATGGGTCAATGGTATGACTGAACTCTCGGCAGCAGATCGTTTAACAGTGCTGCAAAATCCTACCTATGACAACTATCGGCAAATGCTGCGATTCTTCAGCAGCCCAATACTGCTTATGCTGATTACGATGGTATTTGTCTCGGTAATCAAGCCATGGGGTCGCAGCAAAAGCGAGGCTGCTCGAATCAAAAATAGTAGATAATTGTACAGAAGAGACCGCTAATTTATTTAAATTTTCTCCGTGTTTAGGTACCATCCCAATAATTCGGCGTATGGGGCGTATTCAATACGCCCCATGTAAGGCCAGCCTACAATGGGTTTATTCAATAAACCCCTACCTATTGAGAAGATACCTAGTAACATTGGTTAGGTCGCCAAGGGGGCTTGATGCCCCCCCATAACTAAGACTCGTCGCTTCTTTGAACCCTATGAGGATTTTGAACCCTTACGAGGTTTTGAACCCTCGTGAGGAACCCTCACGAGACCAACTAGACCGGCCAGAAATCCAATAATGTAACCACCAGACTGCGGGACTACTGCGACTAAGACCAGCAATTAATCCTCAAGCCACTTGGGTAGGCAGTCAACCTAGTACTAGGGAACCGATAACATTACGCCCAATATTGCGTGTACTGCTATAATAAACTTGAGCCTAGAAGTAAAAGGAGAGGGAAAATGACTCTAAAAACCAACCGGATTGAAAGCTACTACGACCTTCAAGAAGTAGAAGTAGAGGAGGAGGAGTTGACCCAAAGTTTTGCCCATTTTGTAGCCATTCAATATTTGATTGCCGTACTAGAATGGCTCTTTGACGGAAAAGACGGAAAAACCGTTGGCATCGTCAGCAATGTCAACTTCTACCAAACCGACCCTAAAGATGAAACCGATACTAAAGATGATAAACCAAAAAGCCCTGATGTAGCCGTTGTGGAGGGCTTAGTGCCAGCGGAACGGAGCGGCAAAGAGTCTAGCTACTACGTCGGGAAAGATGGGCCGCCACCCTTAGTGGCCTTTGAAGTTGCCAGTAAAGAGACTTGGCGAAATGATCTGGTGAACAAACCGGATAGTTACACCGATATGGGTATCCTAGAGTATTTTACCTTTGACCCAAATGAGCCAAGTGTTTGGACAGGTGATTGGCGGGAAGAGACCCGGCTAGTTGGGTGGCAACGTGATACCATTAGTGGTAAATACCGAGAACTTAAAAAAGATGCGGAAGGTAGGCTCTGGAGTGAGCAGTTACAAAGTTGGCTGGTGATGGAGGGTAAGTACTTACGGCTCTATACCCGTGACGGTCAACGACGACTAACGGGCCTCGAAGCTCAAACGCAACGGGCCGAAGCCCAAACACAACAAGCCGCCCTCGAACGCACACGGGCCGAGGCACAAGCACGACAAGCTGC
>JACAUC010000296.1 GCA_013390945.1 Candidatus Chloroheliaceae bacterium | reverse complement strand
CCCATTTTAACCCAAATTCAGAACAAAAAACCAGAAGTTTGCACCTTAACCGAGTCCCTAACCGGAATTTACAACCCCGAATAAGCTACTCGTAGGCTGACCTTCAGGCGGGAGGTTAGAACCAAAAGGGGATGTCAGCAAGATTGGGTCAATTCCATTTTTGTCTGTATTTTCCTGACACCCCGGATGGGGCAATGGGGCAATATACTTGATAGATGGGGCAATTATGGGGCAATATACTTGACGAATGGGGCAATTATGGGGTAATATACTTGACGAATGGGGCAATTATGGGGCAATATACTTGACGGATGGGGCAATTATGGGGCAATATACTTGACGGATGGGGCAATTATGGGGCAATACACTTGGTTCTTATCTCATTTTTTGCTCTACTGGTACTGTAAGGCTCTCAACTTTTTAAGGTTTGTTTCTTACACAGGAGAAGATTTCTTGGATTTAGAAGCTTTAAGAAAACTTATTCAAAACGGTGAAACTTCGACCGTCGAATTCAAGATAGCACCACCGCGCAACGCAGAGTTAGCCGAGCGGATTTGTGGCTTTGCCAATTCCGACGGTGGCCTCTTAATCATGGGAGTGGAGGATAAAACTTGGCAGATCGTAGGTCTGAAGAAAGTTTCCGATGCGATTGATACCTTTTTACAGGCCGCCCGACTGTGTAAGCCCACTGTCCGGTTAAATCCTCCTGAACCAGAGATAGTCGAGATGGAAGATGGTAAAGTTTTGGTAGTAGCTGGTGTCGCCCCTAATGAAGGTATACTTTACCAAGCTGGCGGAGTTTGTTGGATTAGACGGGGTACTCATACTGTTCCACTGGAAGTGGCCGAGATTGAAGAATTTCTGTACAGTCGGGGAAATTTAGCTTGGGAACGACGAACGGTGGTACGTGCTACCCTAGATGATCTAAACTTGGAATTAGTAAAGAGTTACCTAGAGCAGCGTCCTACCCGGAGTAGACTCGGTGGTCGGTTATCCAATCTGGAGGAAGTTCTGATTAACTTGGGTTGTGCCATTCCTGTCAGGGACGGCATTAACGAGATAGTACGCCCTACTAACGCCGGTATGCTCTTGTTTGGAATAAACCCTCAGCTTTATCTTATGCAATCCGAAGTGATCTGCATGTTCTATGGTGATAATCTTGGTCTCCGGCGTTATTTAGATCGTCGCATTTTGCATGGAACAATTACTCAGCAGATTGACCAAGTGGCGGGTTTTTTCGAGCAGCATGTGCCAGTGGCGGCCCGGATGGATGGCTTTCACCGGATTGATCTGCCTGATTATCCTTTGGATGCGCTACGCGAAGCCACTGTTAATGCTCTGGCACATCGAGATTATAGCACACCGGGTGAAGCTGTTCGGGTCTTCTACTACGCCGACCGGATAGAGTTACATAACCCAGGTATCCTTATGCCGGGCCTTAAACTGGAAGAGTTAAAACAAGGCCGAGCGCGTTCCAAGCCCCGTAACCCTATTATTGCTGGTATTTTACGTGATATGCCGGGCGGTTATATGGAGCGCGTGGGTAGCGGTATCAACTATATGATTAACCAGATGCGAGAGTTAGGCCAGCCTGACCCAGAGTTTAGAGAACAAGGCGAGTTTATCGTAACCTTTTGGCATAGCCTTAGACCAAATAACCAAGCTGATCAGCCTGTTAATCTTGTCGAGATTAGCGGGAATCTTGTACCGCCTCAACCACCCACACGTTTAGAAGGAGAAAAGGAAGGTACTTATCAACTCCAACTCGCCGATTTGCTTCCAACCGATACTAGTAACGCTAATAAGGAGGCACCAGAGCCAGTCAGTTTGATAGATGATAGTAGCGTCAAATCAGTCGGCTTGTCTCAGCTAGAGCGGCAAGAGCTGGCCTTACGGTTTATTCAAAAAAATGGTTCGATTACCAATAAGCAGTACCGCGCTATTACCGGCACTTCAGATAACACGGCCCTGCGTGATCTGGAGGCACTGGTAGAGCAGAGAACCCTTCGTGCAATTGGAAACCGACGTGGACGCAAGTATATTCTTTAGCTTTGCTTGTTGCCACTGCTATAGAAAAAGGTATTTTTAACGCTGCTTCTCATAAGTTATTTCCATCAGGAAGAATTATGCTAAACACCAATCGGTGTCTGTTGGTAAATTTGAGTTAAGAAAATAGTTAGCTACGGGCTAAGCCTCTGGTTTTGAATGGTCTTCCATTTAGCCTGATCTTGGTCAGGCCAGCCAGTCAGTCAGAAAATCAGGTATCTTCTTTTCTGACTGACTGGCTGCCAGGTTTACCTGGGCAAGAAAGGTTGCAACTCCTCGCGCTGGCCCAACCGCTCTATCAAAGCCTGTTCAGGTACAGTCAGCGACCGCTTAGCACTTTCCGCTTTGAGGTCGGCGTAACGCTGAAGGTCTTTGAAATGGCTATACAGCTGGAGGGTTTCGGTCACAAACTCAATCGAGGTTTTGGAAGGGTCATTGCCCCCCTTGTCCAGTTGAGTAAGCAAGGTAGCTACTCGCTGCGAAACCACAAATTCCGGCGAAGGCGCATTCCCAATCTCGATTGTGAAGATGGCATAGGTGGCATCTATTGTTATATCCTGCCCGTCCGACGAAACTAGCCGGTTGTTATCAATCAGGATGTAATCTCCAGCTTCTACCTCCCGGTCAAAGACCACATAGGTTCCCTCGCGCAGAATAGGACAACCGTGTCCAGCAGGCTTGAAGTTGATGGAACACTCCAACAGAGGTTTGGTCTCATCCGTTCCCTTTATAAATTGTTCCACCGTCTTGCTCAGACCAACCGCAATCATGGTGTAGGGTAAGATGGCTGGGAAGATAGCACCCGACCCGTTTACCAGTCCGCTAAAGCTGGTAACCAGACCATCCTGTTTGCTCGAATCATCCACCATCAATACCTGGAGTTTCAAAGCCAGGTTGTCATTACCGGAATAATCGTCGCAAACAAACATGGTCTGAGCCAAGAAGCCGGTCAGGGTCTGGTGTATTGGTACACTATCCTGATAATAGTGGATGCGCTGCACCTCCGGGTGAGTGCCAAGTACCGTAGTACTCTTGATTACAACATCGGTGTTGGGGTGCAGTAGCCAGTGCAACATCGACTGGTCTGGTTTGCCGCTAATCCAGACCGTATTCAAGGTTACGGTAAAGGGTTGAGCTGCCGCGATTTTAGGCACACTATGGTCTTCGTGATAAGGCGAGTTGAGTTGGCCCCTCTCATCGTTGAAAGCCACGTACCATACTCGGTCTTTGATAACTCTGGTATCAATTTGTATCATTGTCATAAACTGCTCCTTGTACAAAATTCGCTAAAGTAGTGAAACTACCATCACAATTGTTTTCAGGTTGCCTAGCTGTTGGACGGCCTCATCCAGTTTTTTGCTTGCAAAGTTTGGTTGATCGTAAGTAGTTCGGTGATGCGTCCGTCTTGCCATCAACCCTGTTCTCAAGATAAGAAATCTTATCTTGATACTCATTATTCTGATCTGAAATCCTTTTTTTCAGCACCGTAATTTCTTCCTGTGAGTCATCATAATCTCTGTGAAGCTCATCATATGCTGGTAGTAGAGGTTGGAACCTTAGTAGTTGCGCGGTAGAGTGCTTCTGTTGTCGCAGTAACTATCGGCATGTTAGCTATCTGCACCTGGGGGGTATGGGTGGAAATTAATGCTAACACAAATATTCCAATTACTACAAGAACTATACCTATGCTACTTATAAGTAGCATTTTTTTACTCTTCTTATTCAGCTTCATGATTAGCCACTAGCCTTTTTCATTCAAAAGCTCAACGCATCACTAATGGAAGCTAACAGGCTTCCTAATAAATAAATGAAAAAATAAACCTGATGCCACTTCCAAAAAATCTAAACCAAGTTTCATAATATTTCACCTCTAAAAGATGTTCCTAAAACTTATCGCATCTTATCTTGACCTCATAACCCTTTGACAACTGCCTTACCAGACTCTACGGCTAACGGAACTATCACTGGAACTATCAACACAACTACCCTTCCTAATACAGCATAAAGAAGTCTTATATCCTTGCGCTTACTCTCTACAAAAATGGTCGTCCACCTCCCCGTTGCTGTGGCTATTGGCATTTTTACTATCCTATATTTTTCTAGGAATTAACGATTTTCAATACAACGGTGTGTCTTAGAACGATTAATGATTACTATACCAAGTTCTTTAAGTCACCAGTGTCTTCCTTTTTATTTTCCTAGTATTCTAACGGCTATATATTTAAAAGGTTTCACATATTGGGGTGCAGAGAGGATAAGCAAAAAATTGGGTAGGGTAGGCAACCAGCGCGGTATTAATTTTCACTAACCCGTTTCTGTTTGCCCCCTCCAAACTGACCGGACGACTTTCGCCGTAGTCAGCTTTCCAGTTTTCCCTTAGCGCGTTTGCTTTCAAGCAACCTACCAGCATGTAGTTCTACATGACAGCTTTGACACAGCACCTGTGTTTTTCGCTTACGGGCAATCATCAATTGTTCCCATTTTGAGCGTCCTTTCAAATCTTTCAGCTTCCGAATATGATGTACTTCCAGTACCCCTTCCTGCGTTCCACACCATTCACAAGTCTGTGCTAATAGACGTTTGGTTAGTTCATTGCGCCCGCTATATTTAACTGTGTTAGCTTTGAGGTCTATACCAGCCTGACTTATCTTAGTTTGGTGAAGTTGTCTAGTTGAGGCTACCAGTTCATATTCTTTGAGTGTGCCGTCTGGTTTCGTTAAGCTTATTACATAACGACATACTCCTCGCTTGAGATTTTTCGCTACTCGGCTAAAGGTACTCTTACGTTTGTTGGCAATGGTTTTGAAAAAACTGTTTGTCGTTAACCAGAGTAGCTTACTACCCTCTTTTTTCAAATTGGTTGCCAGTGCATAATAATTCAGAAAGCCTCTAACCTCGGCATTGTAGGTCAGAAGAATTTCTAATTCACTGAGATTGAGCAATCTAGGTCGGTGTTTACCCTGCCAATTGGTCGTGTTACCATATTCCTGTCCAAACTTGGCTAGTTTGTCCGGTGGTAGCAATAAGGTCAACTGGTAGTTAGTGGTTCGCTGGGTCTTCACACCGTGACGGGTTTTGTATGTAAGGTGGCGTGTGCCGTTCCAGCGTTTGAGATCATAGCCTAAAAAACGCACCCGCTTCTTAGTATTGGTCACTAACGTTTTTTCAACTGATAGTTCTAACTGAAGTGTATTTTTTAGATAATTTCCTATCCACTCTTTCAGGTTGAGTGCATCCCGATGACTACCAATTACTCCCATTAACCAATCATCGCAATATCGGACATAAGTTAGGCGGCGGAAGTTTGGGTCTTGGGGATCAGTGGTCGGTAGCGTCCTCAACTTGCGTTTGAGGGCTTTATAGGTTGACCAATCTCCGTTTTGGCGGGCCTTTTTCTTAGCTCGATATAGCCGATCTCTTACTTGGATGTATTCTTGCGTTAGTTGTCTGGATTTTCCAAGGTTGAACTCGGCTAATTTGTTAGCGATAGCCTTGTCAAGTTCGTTGAGATAAATGTTACTTAAAATCGGACTAAGTGGTCCACCCTGCACTGTCCCTGAGTAGGTCTGGTGGTATTGCCAGTTCTCCATGTAACCAGCTTTGAGGAATTGACTTATCAGGTGTAGGAAACGTTGGTCAGTAATGCGTTTAGCCAGTATGTTTAACAAGGTGCTTTGATTCAAGTTGTCAAAAAACCCTGAAATGTCGCCTTCTACCCACCAACGTACACCACGCATTTGTTTAACGGCTTGTAAAGCAGTGTGACAACTGTGGTTAGGTCGGAAGCCATGCGAAGTGTCGCAGAAAAGCGGCTCATAAATGGCTTCTAGGATAAGTTTGACGACGGTTTGAAGCAATTTATCCCGGAAGCTGACTATTCCAATCGGACGCATTTTGCCGTTAGGCTTGGGCAAGTAGACCCTGCGGGTTGGTTTAGGTTTGTAGCGCGACGCTTTTAGGTCTGTAACTAAATCTGTGATTAATTTTAGGCTGGTTCCGTCAATGGTATTACCGTCCGTCCCTACGGTCATATTGCCCGGATTGGGTGCAAGCATTTGGTAGGCCAGTAGCCAAAGTTCGATATTATAGAGTTTTTGGAAGAGATTATCGAACTTGATTTCTGGTTTGAGAGCCATTTTGCCAAGTATTGTAAGTAATGCCTTTGGTTTTTGCACTATGTGTTCCTCCTTCATTCTTACAATTAGAAAACCTGCCGGACTTCACCCTGTACGCGCTATTAACGCGCTCCGTGAGTGGTGCGTGACTACCACCGATTACTATTCCGGCTCCGTGACCTGCTCTGCTATTCAGACCCGTTGGTCATAGCCCCTACTTGATGTAGATGTATAGAGGCGGGCAGAGACGGGCCATCCCCGTTTAAACCTCTTTCCAGATGTGACAGATTTAGGTAGCCTTTTCAAACCTTTGTCCCTTCTATGAGGGTTGCGTCACTAGTGTGGGTACAGTCGCTCCCAGGGCCAAAGCGTCTGTTCTGGTGAGAGTAGGTGTCACCATCGTTCCTACCCGGCATTCTAAAACCCACTCGGTTCTGGACTTCAAGCAGTCTAGCTTTTACCGTGTCTGTCTTTGCTCTGAGAAACCCTTTAGCTTGATGGAGCCATTGTCTTCCCTTCCTACGCCGTGCTATGTTCTCCTTTGGTCTTTCGACCATCGGGTAAGGCGTTGAGCAGACCCCGTTCCCACAGGGGTCAGAGTGATTGATAACTCTACTGGTGTAGAAGTTCTGTTACGGGCGCACCCCTGGTAGAATGTAGTTGCAGCCAGAGGAAGTCCTTACATAACTCACTTAGGTCATATCTGTGAATAGGTG
>JACAUC010000295.1 GCA_013390945.1 Candidatus Chloroheliaceae bacterium | reverse complement strand
GTATGCCATACGCCCATCTGCGACCAACAGCACAGGGTTTATGCAATAAACCCCTACCTATTAGATATAAATAGGAGCCTCTATGTCTAAACGTGGCCTTTTTACCCTTTTTGCTCTCTTATCGCTGCTGTTGACGGCTTGTGGGAATGAAGCCGCCACGCCAGTTGCTATCGCTCCAGTGCCAGTGGATACCGCTACTCCGGTACCAACCGCCACACCTCGACCTACACCCACCTTGGCCATAGTGGCAACGGGAGAGTGGTCTATCGTCAAAAGTACCGGGGCCAACGTTAAAGCTGAACCCAATGAGAGCTTACCTACTCTTGAGAAGCTAGACGGTTTCACTTTAGTGGCGTTGCAACGCAGCCTCGCCAACCAAAGTTGGGTGGAACGCGCTGGAGGGGGTTGGATCAACCGCAATCAACTGGTGGTTTACGCCAATGAGGTAGAAGCTCGCCGCAGTCTGCCTAAGCCTACCGCAGTACCTGTTCTTGTACCCACTTTTAACCCTAACCCGGCTCCTATACCCACTTTTAACCCTAATCCGGTCTCCGTAGCGGCTTCTGCGCCTAAAGTTCAAACCAACAGCGACCTCACGGCAGTAAGGTCAGAGCGGGAGATAGTCAGGAGCTTTACTGACGCGCAGGGTCGCTCGATTAAGCTGACCTATGGCAGGGGTACGGGACATGGTGGCGATTATGGTTGGGCGCATATTTTGGGCAAACACATCAACGGGATTTGGTATGATGGTGGGATACTGACCACTTTTCCCCAAGCCGTCGGGGCCAAAACCCCGGCGGTGGTGGTTGACCTGATTGGCAAGAGCCTGCAAGATAAAAACCCGGATAACCAGAGCGGCGGGCGGCGCACCTACATCTATGCTGTACCCGGCACCAACCAAGATGTCTTTACCGTTGTTGGTAGCGATGGCACGATCATCACTTCCTACCCTGTATCACACGGCAGCAAAGATATGAACGGGTAAAACGGTTAAAGATTGACACTCTTGCCCGGCTATGTTAAGCTTTGTAGTAGAATTGTTTAACTATGTACAAAATTAGAGAGAAAATGACGCATAATCTTTTAATTATTAAGGGCGACGGTATTGGCCCGGAAGTAGTGGACGCAGCGGTAGTGGTCTTGGAGAATTTGGGCCTCGACTTGCACTTTGACGAGGCTCCAGCAGGCTACGCTTGCTATCAGCAATATGGCGATCCCATTCCCCAAACTACCCTTGACGCAGCCCGGCGAGCCGAGGCGACCCTCTTCGGGGCAGTTACTACTCCCCCGGACATTCGTAACTATCGCAGTGCCGTAGTTACATTACGCAAAGAACTTGATCTTTACGCCAATTTACGCCCAGTACGCTCGTTGGGCCTAAAAGGACGACATCTTCGCGACGGCTTGGATCTCTACGTGGTGCGCGAGAACACCGAAGGGATGTATAGCGGCCTAGAAGAAGATTATGGCGATAAGGCTACTTCGCTACGAGTTATCACCAAAAAAGGCTCCGAGCGCATCGTGCGCTATGCCTTTGAGTTAGCCAAAAAAACGGGTAAGCACAAAGTAACGATTGTCCACAAAGCCAATATCTTGCGCCTAAGCGACGGACTTTTCCGGCGTACTGCTCTAGCCGTGGCCGAAGAATATCGCCAATACGGTATCGAGGCCCAAGAATTGCTGGTTGATACTATGGCGATGCGCTTGATTAAAGACCCTGAAAACTTTGAGGTAATTGTCACTACTAATCTCTTTGGAGATATTCTTTCCGATGAGGCCGCCGAGTTGGTAGGTGGATTAGGTGTGGCCGCTAGTGGCAATATTGGCCTTGAAGGGGCCATCTTTGAACCAGTACACGGTAGTGCGCCAGATATTACAGGCAAGGGTGTGGCTAACCCGTTGGCTACTTTCCTGGCTACGGTGATGCTGCTTCAGCAGATTAATGAGGTGGAGGCCAGCGACCGCTTGCAACAAGCCGTCACCAAGATAATTAACGAGGGGAACCTTACGCCAGATTTGGGTGGTACGGCTACAACCCTAGAGGTGCGCGATCAGGTAATTCGCTTCTTGCAATAGGAATTCTAGATCAATTGGTAGGGGGGCATCTTGAATGTGCCACGCACATTTTGGGTACATTCAAAGTACCCCTACACCTTATTGAGAGAACAGGCTTGTTTTGAGCAGGTAGGGTCAAATTCTACTGTAAAGGACAGGGCGGCAGCAATGAACACGAAACTTAACGACGATATAATAAAATCAGAAAACAGCTTACCACCAGCCCAAATGTTTGCGGCAGAAGCGTTGCAACCACTTCTGGAGGCTTTGCCTAACGGCTTAATCTTGTTCAACGCCCAATATCGCCTAGTTTACCTCAACACTACGGCGGCGATGTTGCTTGCTCGCCAACCGGAAGAGGTGCTGAACGCCCCCTTGAGAGAAGTACTGAGCGATATACTTGGACGTGTCCACGAAGCCGGGCCTTTGATAACCGCTTTGAATACGATTACTAATTCCCCGGCGGGCTCGGCAATTACAGAGGAAGTGGAAGTGACACTGAAGGGCAATGAGGGGGAAAACGACTCTTTTCTGCGCCTTAGCTTCTTCCCCGTAGAGGCCCAAGGCCCACAGCCTCCCGGCTATGGCCTTTTGCTTCAGGATGTCACTCGTAACTATATCGCCGATAAGCTCAAGAATGAGTTTGTGGCGGTGGTTTCCCATGAATTACGTACTCCGCTTAGTGCGATGCAAGGCTTTAGCGAACTGCTCTTGACCCAAGAAGCCTCCCCGGAACGGCGCAAGCTCTGGCTAGAGATGATTAACCGCGAAAGTGTGCGCTTGAGTAGCCTCATCGAAGACCTGCTCAGCCTAAGCCGGATTGAATCAGGCCGGATTGATCTGCGACCGGAACGGGTGGAACTGGAGTCGGTTATCCGGCAATGTATCGAAATTTTGCGGGTAGGTTCCAGCAAACACTCTTTCAAAATTGAAATCGAGGAAAATTTGCCCTCGGTTAAAGCTGACCGCGACAAGTTGATCCAAGTTCTCAATAACATTGTAGGCAATGCGATCAAATATTCCAGCAAGGGCGGTCAAATCGTGGTTCGGGCAGGCTATTCCCAAGATGACCCCGAACATGTCTTGGTGAGTGTAACCGATCAAGGGGTGGGTATCACAAAGGCCGAGGTTCCGCGCGTCTTTGAAAAATTCTATCGGGTACGGGGTATTAACAATAAAGAGGTTAAAGGCACTGGTCTGGGCCTAACCATTACCCGTAACTTGGTCGAGTTGCAGGGAGGGCGCATCTGGGTAGAAAGCGAACAGGGTAAAGGTAGCACTTTTTTCTTTACGATACCGCTCCACAATTTCCGGTTACGCGATATAACCGCTTTCAAGCAAATCTTGCTGAAAACGCTCTTGGTTCCCGACAAAGATACGGCGGAGGCTGAACTTTACCTAGATTATCTACAGCGTACTTTGCCGAGCGGTCAGTTGGATGAGGTCTTGCGCGACTCACTCTATTCTATCGGTGAAATGTGGCATCGCGGCGAAATTGGAGTGGGCGATGAACATTTAGCTACAAATGTAATTCGAGATTTTCTTTCGCGGGTACGTACCTCTTCCACTATGCCAAATGGCCTCAAGGTAGTTATTGGCGGAGTGGCAGGGGAAGAACACGTTGTTGGTTTGACTATGGTGGCTAATGCTTTTGGTCGGGCGGGTTGGTCGGTTAGTAACCTCGGGGCGAATGTACCTCTGGCGGCTTTCCTTACCACTATCGAGCAGGTAAAGCCGGACGCATTGATCTTGAGTATCACCTTGAGCCAGCGCTTAGTGGAGATTAATCGGTTGGTGCAGGAAGTACGTAATGCTTTCCCTGATTTAGTGATTGGGGTAGGTGGGCATCTGGTTAATGAGTTACCCGATTTGGCCGAACGCTTAAAGGTAGATTTCCATAGTTCTACACCGGATGATGCGGTACGCCTCGCGCGGCAAGTAATTAGGGCTAAAAAACCTTCGTTAACTTGATTTAGACCAATTTAGGCTAAAATTGACGCGGGGGGGTAATTTTTCAAGCCTTCACCGCGTTTTATTTATTAGAGAGCGACAGTCAGTGAAAGGGGCAAGGCTATCCTGAGCGGAAGCACTGAAGCCGAACTGGTGGCCCGGGCAAGAACCGGGGAGGTAGCCGCTTTCGAGGCGATTGTGAGCCAGTACGAGCCAAAACTGGTACGCTTTATCTACGGTCTGACCCGCGAACGGGAATTGGCCGAAGACTTGTGCCAAGATACTCTTCTTTCGGCTTACCGGGCTTTACCTAATGCCCCTGCCGATTTGAAATTATCGGCTTGGCTTTACAAAATCGCCTTGAATAAAGTACGTTCGGAGAAGCGGCGCAAACGCCCGACTTCATGGTTTGGTTTGTCTTTCGCAAGCCGCGACGGTGGCTCCGCGGAAGACTTGCCGACACTTGATTTGCCTGACCTTCGCGCAGACCCGGCCGGGACGGTCATCGAGCGGGAGGTTATTCTAAAAACTTTAGGCCGCCTGCCTCCCGATCAGGCAGTGGCAATCTTGATGGATGCCCAAGGCTACGAGGATGATGAGATTGCAGCAACTTTGGCTTGCAGTGTCGGGGCAGTCCGCCAGAAACTCTTTCGGGGGCGTAAGTCTTTTCGAGCCTACTACGGCAGTGCCGACAAGAGTGAACGCTAAGGTTTAACTTTAAGGAATTTTATTTTGGCTAACTATGGTAGACCGGACAATAAGATAGATAACGAAGAAGCGGCTTTTCGCCTCCGCCTGAACCGTGACATTGGGGCGGTTCTGGATCAACCGGAGTTTCGCTCTCGCCGGATCGAGCTTATGTCGCAAGTTCGCATCGAGCAGGCCCAACGGCGGCGTAGGGTGCAGGCTATCCCACAGCGCGGGTTTAACCCTTTCTGGGCCAGAGCAATCGCGGCAGTTTTTGTACTGTTGGTAGTGGCTGCTCTCTTGACGGTGACGCTACGCAGCAATGACAACGCCCGTAATGCTCCAGTCGCGGCGGTGGTTCCGGCCCCTACTTTCTTGGCGGCGGCTATTCCTACCTCCGGCACTTCGGCTGAAGCCCAAGGTTCCACCAACCAAAGTACTCACGATAGTGCGGCCAAAGCCGGTGTGGCCCCGGCTCCAGTAATGACAACTACGGTGGCAGCGGCTCCAGCAATGACAACTACGGTGGCGGCGGCGGCTCCGGCAAGGGCAACCGCCGCGCCAGTAGCGGCGGCGGCTCCAGCAAGCGGCGTTAGTGCGCTCTCCACACCAGCGGCGAAGGCGACGATAGCAGGCTCCACCTCGGCTACTATTAACCCGGTTGCACCTACTATGCTGCTCAATACTCCTTTACCTGCTGGTACTCTTGCTCGAACACCACCGGGCGGACTTCCGGCTTATCCGGGGACTCTGCCTTTGAGCCTACCCACCGCTACCCTCCAGAATTTTCTGGCAACCCTAACGGCTAACCTCAGTGATAGCCAACGGCAAGGGGCGGGACTACAAGGGCAAAAAACCTTTAACTTTAGCCCTCAATTTTCTACCGGAACCAAGGGTAGCAAAGTCACCTCGGAACAGGTTATCGCCTACTATCAGAAAGAGGGCCAAAAGGCCGGTTATAAAGTGGGACTTACGCCACTGCGGAATGACCCAAAACTTAATGCCAATTGGTTATTGCTGGAGAAATCAGGCGGACGTGTTGGTATTTTGGTGCTAGAGTTTAAGGAGACCACCGCACCGGATGCCCTCTTTGGGGCGGGTAAATTAGGAATTGGCGAGACCGCTCTCTTCTTTACCCAAGTACAGTAATAGTACTTTTGTAGTAGATAAACTAAGTGTTTTGGCGGTATCACCTCACCGGATTTAGTGCTATGATGATTACATAAGGCAGGTTTCGAGACTACCGTGGGTTTGAAAGCCTGCATAGCAAAGAAGGTAAGAGGTGTAAAAAATGGAACTCATCATCGTATTTCTACTCATAGTTGCAATTCTAGGTTTGTTGGATTGGGTCGCCTTACGTTGGGGCTACAATAGCCGCCTGACCCATGTGGGTGAAATCTATCCCAAACACCGAAACGAGCTATAATCCTCGTTAAACGTGGAGAAGAAGAAAAAGGCAGGATAAACTAAAAGCATCCTGCCTTTTTTAATTTTTCGTTAAATTTAGTACTTCAGACAATCGCGATGATAAAAATTGGTGGATTTCTGACCATCGGCTTTGAGGGTTTTGACTACTTGAAGGGTACGTTCGGTCGTCATCTGACCGCACTTTTCGCAATTATGTCCCGTCGGCAGGTTTACGTTCTGTCCGGTTGGTACGGTCTTTGAAAGTTTTACATCCTTTGCCATTTGATTTGCTGGCTCCTTTCGTAAAAAACAGGTCTCGTTTTAGGTTATTTATGCTTGGCCTCTTTTAGCTGATTTAAAAAGTGCAGCGTACTTGGAGATTAATCGCCCGGATTTCGAGCCATTTGGTATTATACTACCAACGCTCCCCCGGCGCAAATGTGGGTAAAGCTGGTAACTGTTCAGACTTAGGGTAAGGACGTGTAAAAAGTGGGGATTTTTATTCTTTTTACAGCCAATTTGGTGCTATGCGAACGGCTAAATGGTCAAAAAACCCCTCAAAGTGGGGAATTGTTTGCACTTTTTAGGGTAAGTCTGAACAGTTACGTAAAGCTGTTGCAAATTCGTCAAGATCAAGCGACGGCAACCAGTTGGCGCACCATCCCACAGATTTTGGCCTTCCGACTAGAATGTGGCTATGGAAAACTATTTTAGCCTACCTATCTGCTTTTTCTTAGGCCAAAATCTTGTAGGATGCTGCTCCGCCAGTTGATCTTGACCTACCTCTG
>JACAUC010000294.1 GCA_013390945.1 Candidatus Chloroheliaceae bacterium | reverse complement strand
ATACCCGAATTGTGCCGGGATAATCGGGATTAGAAATCCCTCCTACAGATGATACGTTGTCAGTATAGCATCAATTTTGCCAGACTTACAGGGGTTATAAATCAGTTATAGTATTTATGGTACTTTCTGGTGATAGAAAGAAAAGGGGTGAGTCTCAGACTCACCCTCTTTTTAGTTGTATATTCTAGCTGGCTTGGTTTTAGATGGAATTAGACTTCGCGGTATTCGCCTTCGACTGTACCATCTGAGCCGGGCCGACCGCCACCTTGTGGGCCACTTTCGCCACCCTCACCGCTAGGACCACCCGGTTGACCGCCAGCTTGCTGCTGACCGTAGATTGCCGAACCAACTTTTTGAACCGAAGACATCAAATCGTTGGTAGTGGAGTTGATGCGATCCACATCGTCACCTTGCAGGGCGGTGCGAACGGCGGCAACTTTGCCGTTGATTTCGTCCTTCAGGTCTTGCGGAATCTGCTGCTCAAAGTCGCGTAGGGTCTTATCGGCGGTATAAGCGGCACTATCGCCTTTGTTACGGGCTTCAATCAACGCCCGTTTCTTGGCATCCTCACCTGCGTGAGCTTCCGCTTCTTTTCGCATCTTCTCGATCTCATCTTTGGAGAGACCACTGGAAGCGGTAATCGTGATCTTTTGCTCCCGACCAGTTGCCATATCCTTTGCACTTACGTTCAGGATACCGTTGGCATCAATGTCAAAGGCGACTTCAACTTTTGGTACACCACGTGGTGCTGGTGGGATACCATCTAGGATGAAGCGACCCAAGCTCTTGTTCTCATTTGCCATTGGACGTTCGCCCTGTACCACGTGAATTTCCACGCTGGATTGACCGTCGGCGGCGGTGCTAAAGACCTCACCTTTGCGGGTGGGTATCGTGGTATTGCGCTCGATTAGTGGAGTAGCCACGCCACCTAGCGTCTCTACGCTTAAAGTTAGGGGAGTAACATCTAGTAGTAGAATGTCCTTGACCTCACCACCTAGCACACCACCTTGTACTGCCGCACCAATGGCAACCACTTCATCCGGGTTAATACCCCGGTTCGGGTCTTTGCCAAAGAAGGCTTTAACTTTCTCTACCACTGAAGGCATCCGGGTCATACCACCGACCATCAGGATCTCATTGACCTCTCCGGTCTTCATCCCCGCATCGTCTAACGCATTTTTCATCGGTGGAACCGTTCGGTCAGTCAAGTCACCGACGAGTTGTTCCAGTTTGGAGCGGGTTAGATTTATATTCAAGTGCTTTGGCCCACTGCCATCGGCACTAATAAAGGGTAGGTTAATATCACTGGCTTGGGTGGTAGAAAGCTCGATTTTGGCTTTCTCGCCTGCTTCCTTCAACCGCTGGAGTGCCATCCGGTCATGCCGTAGGTCAATACCATTTTCCTTCTTAAACTCATCGGCCAACCAGTCAATGATTCTCTGGTCAAAGTCATCACCACCCAAGTGAGTATCACCGTTGGTGGATTTTACCTCAAAGACCCCTTCGGCCAAGTTCAAGATGGAAATATCATATGTTCCACCGCCGAGGTCATAGACTGCCACATTCTCTTCATGTTTTTTGTCTACGCCGTAAGCGAGGGCAGCAGCAGTAGGCTCATTGATAATGCGCGATACTTTCAGACCAGCAATTTCACCCGCATCTTTAGTGGCTTGGCGTTGGCTATCATTGAAGTAGGCTGGTACGGTAATAACCGCTTCGGTTACTTTCTCACCCAGATATGCCTCGGCATCCGCTTTCAATTTTGCCAAAATCATTGCGCTAATTTCGGGCGGACTGTAGCCTTTGCCACCTAGCCATACTTCGACATCTCCGTTTGGGCGGGAGGTAACTTTATAAGGCACTAACTTCAAATCGCGCTGTACTGCCGGATCGCTGAATTTGCGCCCCATAAAGCGTTTGATTGAAAAGACCGTGTTTTCAGGATTGGTTACGGCCTGTCGCTTGGCTACCTGTCCCACCAAACGTTCGCCACTTTTACTGACGGCTACGACGCTAGGGGTTGTGCGGGCTCCTTCAGCATTAGGTATGACCACCGCCTCGCCACCTTCCATAATTGCCATCGCGCTATTGGTGGTTCCTAGGTCAATTCCCAAAATTTTACCCATTTTACTCTGATTCCTCCAAAACTTTAAATTTCATATAAAAATTTTGTAATACATTTTTATGCGCTATTGCATAAAAATGGTTAGTTCTATTCCCAAAATGGTTAGTTCATCCCTTTTTAAAAGCTGACTCTCTTCTTTATGTCGGTCATAGTAGGTCAGCCTCGTCTTTTTCCTCAAAACCAATTGCATCCAACTCACGTGCGCCATGGATAATTCTGACAACTTCAATACCGTCTTTCAAGGGTAGATAAAACACCACATAGCGATACACGGAAAAGCTTCGCATCCCTTTGAATAATTCGTCCTGTCTCCGCCCGACGTTAGGTTGCCTAGCATCCCATTTTAGCTTGCAGGCTATATTCAGCAAAGCCGTTTTTGCCTGCTCATCGCTACTTTGCTCCGCAATATAATCCGAAATATCTTCAAGATCAGATTCGGCACTTGGTCGGAGAATTACAGAGGACATTAGTTGGGTTGTCCTATGGCATTACGTTTGCGTTCGGCTCTAGGTCAAGGATTTACTTGCCCTATGCTATCACAATCTACGTAATCGCAAAAGAGGAAGTAGCAGGTTTGCGTGTTAGAGTTATGTTAGATTCTACTTGACTCGAAATAGGGGCTTGGTGATGCAATAGCAGACCGCTTATGCTAAGATAACCCGGTAACTTATCAGAAAATTGAGGGAGACCGATTTAAACTTGCAAAAATTTATTTATTACCATCGGCACGGTGAAACCCATTTTACAGCCAAAAAACAGGGCTATGGCGATCACCAATACCGCGCCCTACTGACCAGACTAGGGCAGCAGGAAGTAAAGATGTTAGGGGCAGCATTAGCCCGGCGTGGCCCGTTTGATCTCTACCTAACTTCACCTTTACCTCGCGCGGTGCAGAGTGCCACTATCGTTCATGGCTATCTCAACAACGAAGTAGATTTACAGATAGAACCTGACCTAATCGAGCCGATCAACGAATCGTCAACGGATACTTGGAAACGCATTACCCGGCTGGCCCAGCGATTGGTGGCTGGAAAGGAGCAGAAGGTCTTGCTCTCCACGCACGGCTATCTCTGTATCTATCTCTCGGCCTATTTTCGGGGCAATACTTTGAGCGATATTCACACTTTTGCCAATCCACCTACCGCCAGTTTTGGTTGGGTGGAATTGAAAGATGGGCAACCTCTACGGGGTTGCCGGATCAGCGACGGCCATCTCGCGGATCTATCAAACTCCTTGCGGTAGTGTCAGCAGAATGTGGGTATAGTTGTCGGGTACGCTTTCGACTACCAGTGAGCCGCCCATTACCGCCATCAAGGTGCTGTGTAGAGCCAAGCCTTGACCGCTACCTCCCTTGGCAGAAGTTACCGTCCCGAAACCTATCCCGTTATCTTCGATGCTGATCTCTAAGCCTTCGTGCCACCTTATAACTACTTTTAGGTAGAAGGGCCGGGAAGAGACCGGGGGACGCCCATAGCGGGCTGCATTGCGTAGGGCTTCGCGAGCGGCGTAAAAGAGGATTTCTGTTGCCAGCGGAGGAACGCCTTGAAGCTTAGTGTTGGCCTCCGGTTCAATCTCCCAACTTACCTTATCGAAAGCGTGGCCCAATTCTTCAGCTACCACTTGTTGTAGCGCACTAAGTAGGCCCAAGTGTGCCACTTTAGGGGCGGCACTGGTGGGCATCTCCCGGAGTAGGTTTGAGATTTGGCGATGAGCATCGGTCAAGAGGGCGACGGTTTCGGCGGAGGTATTTTCCACTTTTTCAGGAAGGAACGCTTGCCGATTGCTGAGCATTAACATAGCGGTGTGAAGTAGAGGTAACACTTCATCGTGTAGCACTTGACGAGTGCGGCGGTCTAAAATTTGGCTTTCTACGAGGCGTTGGCGCTGTAAGGCCATCAGGCGTTGAGCCATTTCAGCACTGGCTTGGGTATCAATCAACCGTTCTCCGCTGGCTTGGGCAATTTCAATCTCCTCTTGCGAGTAAAGCCCTCCGCCACTCTTTTCGCCCAACAGCAAGACCCCGATTAGCCCACGTGTACTCCATAACGGTATTGCCCAAACTGCCCCACCATAATGGATTGGATCCAGCGGCACACAAATTATCTGAGGAGAATTGAACTGGGCCGTAAGATCAGCTAAGGCTGGTAAAGCGGTGACTAGTGTTTTATCTGGATAGGTTAGGGCTGGCCCGATTAATGGCGATAATGGCCCTAGGGCTACTAGATAGGCCACTTTTGCGTCCAGTATATCGGCACAGAGGGCTTGGAAAGGTCTTTGCATCTTCACTTCAGCAGGTTTAGGTAGGTTAGCAGAGGGGGTCAGGAGATAGTCGTAGAGACCTTGACTGGCAACAAAAGGTCGCAGGTGTTTGATATAACGCTCCCGCTCCACATAGGCCCGCCAACTAAAGAGGGCATAAAAGAGGGTCATCAAAATGGTAGTCAGAAGTAGGCTATAAATGGGACGAAGTTGATTTGCCATACTCCCACCCAAAATTAGGCTGTAGCCCGCCGCAAGACTGATAGCACTGTACCACTGACCTCGCAAACCGCGCCGGGGCAGGGTGTTACCCGTAAAAATCTCATAAGAGACAACAGCCTGCCCTAGCAATAGAATAGAAAGGGCCACCAGTGAAGCAATCAACAAATCAAACCAAGCTAGGATAATCTCCATATCATTGTGCAAGTTGTAAAGGGTACGCTGCCGGGCATTTATTATGATCCAGAACATTACCACCGCTACCAATAGACTGACCAATAGCAGCATTACCGAAGTAGCCGCCAGCCAAGGGCGGGCACGGCGACGAGCCAAATCACCCATTACTCGTCCAGAGGTAGTTGGCTCCCGCAGAACCGTCAGCGAAAGAGTTAGGCACATTACGCTATAGCAGGGATAAGCCAACACTAGTAGCGGTATGCCTCCAATACCCGGCGTGTTCATCAGGTCTAATTGGACAACTTGGGTATAGGATGGTAGCGGATTGGCAAAAAAGAAGAGCCCAACAAATGCCAAACCCACTAATAGAGTAAGCCCAAACCAATAGCGTTGTTGGTGGTAGGTTGGCTCCTTTTTCCAGAAACCCGCGTACCACAACATTACCATATACCACGCGAAAGGCAGGGCCATTACCGGGATCCAGCCTGCATACCACCAGAAGTTCATTCCCTGACTTACGTTGCGTATGCCTTGCCCGATAATGGCCGAATGGCTGATAAAGAAGGCTGCCCCCAGCAGCAAGCCACCCGCCGCCAACCAAATACTACCCCGGTTGCGGTGTTCGGCATTTAGCAGTACGATCAAGCCTAGCCAGAGCAGTAAGACGGTATTGAAGAGGGAGGCGGTCATCGTTGCCCAGTTGAGAAAGTAGTCTCCGGTCATGTCTGGCTAAAACCCTCCCACACCACCCATTTTCCCCGTTCATCCATTACACGGGCGATACCGTCGGCCTCCCAGACCAGTAGCCTCCCTTCACGGGCGATAATCGCGGCTCGTGTGCGGGCCACCTTTTCATCGGTAGTGGTGTCACCCAGACCCCATGCGGCATAGATCTGACCGTTGGTACGGCTGATGGTGCGTTTGTCGCGAAAGCCCATGCGGGCCGCGATTTGTTCATTGGTTAGACCTTGCGCCAACATCCGGGCTACGGCCTGTTCATTTGGCTCTAGCAAAGCCATGGGCGACTGTTCATCTTTGTGGCGAACTTCCTGAACCCGCGATTCGATCTCAGGATCAATAAAGCTGCGACCTGAAACGGCATCTTGGAGTAACGGTAGAATCATTTGCGGTAACAGATAGTTTGATTTACGCACGTAGGCATAGTGGCTCAGGATGCGGGAACGACGAAAGCTGCGGTAATAGGCATCGTCATCTTGGATAGAGTAAAAGACCACTGGCAAGCGGGGAAACTCTCGCCGGATAGCTACGGCGGCTTCGATTCCATTCATTGCCCCAGCCAACTGTACATCCATCAGGATTACATCGGGGATACTTGCCAGAGAAAGGGCCAATGCTTCCTCGCCACTAGCGCAGTGTTGTTTTATTTCTACCTCGTTGGTGCCCTCCAGCCCTAGTTTTAGGGCCAGCCTTAGTTTCTCGTTGTCCTCCACTAGTAACAACTCTAGCATATTTCACCTTGGTTCAAAATTATTCATCATTTGGTTGTTCGGCCTTGTGTTAAATCATAATTTACTTGTCAAGCACTCAAGTGCCGTTTAAACCGGACTTATGGCCTCTACCACGCCGTTTTTTTGCGCTATAGTATAGATGTGATTGAGGTTAAAGCATTTATTTCAAGATTAGGTAATTAAGGAGGTCTTTATGAATCTTTCCAGATTAGCTCTAGCCAACCGTTTTGAGGTCTCACCAAAGTCGCTCGTGCGGTTTTGGCCTTTATTAGCGGTTTTGGGCTTTGCACTCTTCCCGATAGAATGGCTACCTGTTTTGGGGCCAATCCTCTACCAAGTCTTTCCTAGCACTGGTAGTCATTTTGTGGGTCACTTTCTACTCTTCTCCACTTTTGGTGGGCTATTGCTCCAAACTTTTCCGGGTTTGCGCTTCCGCACGGCACTCTACTTTGACCTGCTCTTGTTGGCAGGGATTGGGCAGGAGACTTTCCAAGCTCTCTGTAGACAGGACGCGCTTATTGTGGATACTTGTGGCGATTTACTGACTGATCTAAGCGGTGCTTTGGTAGTTTTCCTGCTCGTGAGAATTTGGGGTAAATTGGTTAAGTAGCACATTACAACCAGTTACTTGAAGACGGTAGCACCCCATAAGCGTCAAGCTAATCTTATCATTAATGTGAAATGTCATAAACCAATCC
>JACAUC010000293.1 GCA_013390945.1 Candidatus Chloroheliaceae bacterium | reverse complement strand
TCGCTCACCAGTTCGGGTAGAACTGTAGGAGGGATTTCTAATCCCGAATAGGTCTTGCTCAAATCGGGCAACCAGTTGACTTAGAAATCCCTCCTACAAAATTATTGAATAATATTGGCGGCATAATATAGATATATAAAAAATATCTGTGTTCATCTGTGTTACGTCAACTGGTTGTTCCTAACTTAATTATTTAGAAAGGCGATTATGGCAGGCCGAAAGAAAAACATCCAACAAAGCAATATGTTCCAGCCGAAAGTACCGCAGATGCCGGAGGGCTACTACTCTGGCGATAAGCCCAACCCCAATTTGCGAGCCTTTGTCGAGGCCCACCTGCGCGAAAAGCCCTACAATCCGATCACCGATAGCTACAACGTTTCGGCCTTTGACCATGCGATAGAGACCACCAAAGCCACCGCCATTTACAATATGCACACCTACTGGTCGAAAAAGCCCCACGATGCCATCCGCCAATATATCTGCCACTACACCCAACCGGGCGATCTCGTCCTAGACCCCTTCTCTGGTTCGGGCGGCACGGCCTTGGCCGCTTTGATGGAGGGGCGCAAGGCCATTGCAATTGACCGCAGCCCGGCCGCCACCTTCATTACTAAAAACTACTGCACCCCGGTAGATGTGGAAGCCTTGCAGACCGCTTTCGAGGAGCTAAAGCAACGGGTAAAGCCTGAAATAGATTGGCTCTACCAAACCCGTTGCGACCGTTGCGATGGCCTCGCCACTACCGCCTACACCGTCTATTCGCAAGTCTTTGAATGTTCGCGCTGTATGTCCAGAATACCGCTCTTTGATTGTACCGAGTTAGAGAGTCAAACTGCCGATGGCAAGCCAAAGAAGATCACGGTTTGTCCGCATTGTTATAAGCGGGATTTCACGGAGGAGATTAGCACCCGGAGTAGCAAGAAATTTGGGGCAATTCCGGTACTGGTTAGCCATCTATGCGAAAACGGCTGTAAGCCAGCGCGTGATGAACGTCGCCACAACGATTCTGATCCAAAGAAGCGAGACTATTTTGAAAAATACGACTTAGCTAAAATTAAGGAGATCGAAGCAAAGCCTATACCCCACTGGTATCCTACCCACAAAATGATGAATGTGGAAGATGACTCTAAACCTTGGGGAGCAGAATGGCGAGAAGGTCGTAACTTCCGTAAGATTGCTGACCTTTTCACCAAGCGTAATCTGTGGGCTTTGGCCGTCTTATTTCAAAATATAAAAACATTACAACAAACATCTGTAATAAAAGATGCTTTACAATTTACAATTAGCTCGTTTTTGTTAAACCTATCCAGATTGTACAAGTTTAGAGACTCAGGGGGAGGACAACCAACAGGGAATTATTATATTCCTCAAACTAACAAAGAGAATGAAGCTTGGACATCCTTTTTTAGAAAATTTCAGGATATTATTGCGGCTGAGAAACAATTGTCCGAAGTACTAAAAAGTAATGAAGTGTGCATAACCACACAAAGCTCTACACTATTAGAACAAATATTACCTAATAGTGTAGATTACATTTTTACTGATCCACCCTATGCAGATAAGGTACAGTATGGTGAGCTTAACTTTATTTGGGAAGCTTGGTTAGGGCTTGATACCAAATGGCACGATGACGAAATTATTGTCAATGAAGTACGCGGCAAAAGTGAGAGAGATTGGGCTAGTCTCATACAACAGGCCATGCAGGAATGTTACCGAATACTAAAACCGGGGCATTGGATTAGTCTCTGCTATCACGATACATCCGAAGGGACGTGGAGCGTACTACAGGATATTATGGCTGAAGCGGGTTTTGTAGTGGATAATTCGTCTGGAGCAGCCCTCTTTATTGATACAGGCCAAAAAACGTATAATCAAAGTCAAGCTGATAAAGTAACCAAGCGCGACCTAGTAATAAACTTCCGCAAGCCCAAACCCGGCGAAGTAGCGGCAGCCTTGACTATTACCGGAGATGAGGACGATAGCACCTTCCGGGAAAAGGCCCAAACCATTATCCGCGACTACCTGATAGCCAATCCGGGTACCAGCAAAGACCGAGTCTATGATGAGGTGGTCAGCCGCATGGTACGGGCCGGACAGATGGAGGCCCATAACTTTGACGAACTGCTGCGGCAGGTAGCCGAAGAGGTGCGCGAACCCGTCCGCAAAAATCTCTGGGAGGACGAAACGCCCAACCTATTTGGAACGCACGAAATCGGACGCTGGTATCTGAAGGAGACCGAGACGGTGGTGCTAGATACCGCCGAAGCGGAGAAAGAAGAGGCGGCGGCTCAGCGAGCCACTATTTTCATAAAAGAGTGGATCAAAAAGCACCCCAATAGCGAGGGTGTCCACTATTCCGATCTATTCGAGCATTATATTTATAGCGTGGCGGATAAGCCCCGCCGCCCCCTCAATGATTGGCTGCTGGACTATTTCTACAAAACCGAGGAGGGTACTTATCGCCTGCCCCTCAACGCCAACGAGGAAGAGGAGAAGAAGCGGGGCCGAACGGCAGGCACTAATCGCCAGATCAAGCGTTTCTTGGCCTACCTGCAACAAAGCGTAGCGATTCCCCCCCACGATCAGCCCAACGACGCAACCCTAGCCGAATGGATACGCCACTGTAAGCGCACCTTGCTCTTTGAGCAGGGCAAACTGCTTTACGAAAAGGGTGGCCTAAACACCGATAACCTACCCGATGAACTCGCCGTCAGCGTGGAAGAGGATTACACCATCTGTAGCCGTCGTCTAGCTCAGGCAGCCGAGGCCAAAAAGCCGAAGAAGAGCAAAAAGAAGACCGAGGAATTAGGAGCGTAACACAGATAAAATTAAATATATAAAAATATCTGTGTACTCTGTGGTGTCAACTGGTTGATCTGTGTACTCTGTGTTACTTAACTTAATTCTAAGAGCAGGAGTCTTGATGAATACGCGGTTCAAAACAATTTTTAAGGGAAAGGTGGTCAACAAGGCCCATACCATCAATACGGGCGTGGACGAATTTCCCCGCTACGTGGTGGAATACCTGATTGACAACTATTGCGAAGAAGAGACCTTCTATCAAGATATGGAGAAGGTGGTGCGCCGCCTCAAAGAAGCCTATGTCTACGGAGCCGAGGCCGAAAGAATCCGCCACTACATCCGCGAGAACCGCCAACACTCGGTTATAGCCAATATGGAAGTCCGCTTAGTTGAGACAGAGGACAAATATTGGGGTGCTATCTCCGCCATCAACGAGAATTTTGTTAACATCCCGGAGAGCATCGTGCGGCAATACCCGATGCTGCTCTCCGGCGGTATGTGGGGTACGATAGACCTGACCTATGATGAGACCGAAATTCATAGCAAGAAGATTCGGCCCTTCAAAATTACGGCCTTCACCCCCTTTCAGGTCAGCGTTATCAATTTGGATGAATATCTGACCAAGCGGGCCGAGTTCAGCACCGAGGAATGGATTGACATGCTAATTAATTCCTGCGGTCTCAATCCGGCTCTGCTCAACCCTCGCCAAAAACTGCTCTACCTCTGTCGCTGCCTGCCATTGGTAGAGAACAACTATAATATGGTGGAGTTGGCTCCCCGCGAAACTGGCAAAACCTACCTCTACCGCAATATCTCTTACTATTCCCACGTCCTTTCGGGCGGCAAAGCTACTCCAGCCCAGTTGTTCGTCAACCTGAACACTGGCAAAATCGGGGAGGTTGGCACTCGCGACGCAGTAGTCTTCGACGAAATCGCCAACACCGATTTCAGCGACCCCAAAGCCTTCGTCAGCATTATGCAGGGCTATATGCAGGATGCCAAGTTTAGCCGGGGCAAAAAAGAGCTATTGGCCTTTGCTAGTCTGGTTTTTGTCGGCAACCTCGATGTGCAGGGCAACCTACCCCACGAGAAATATTATCACCTCTTCGAGCCATTGCCCGATTTCTTGCAAGTGATTGCCTTTCTGGATCGTCTACACTCCTACCTACCGGGTTGGGAACTACCAAAATTGCGCCCCAATAGCTATTCCAAAGATTATGGATTCATCGCGGACTACTTCTGCGAAATTATGCACGAACTACGCCGGATTGACCCCTTGGGTGAACTGCGCCCCCGCTTCGAGCTAGTGGATCTGGCTAACACCCCACAGGGTCTTTCGGGGCGCGACCAACGTGCCATCCTGAAGACCGCTTCCGGCCTACTAAAATTGCTCTACCCACACGGCAAGATTACAGACGAGGAACTGGAAACGATCTTGCTATTAGCCTGCGAAATGCGCCAGCGCGTCCGCAACCAACTCCACCTGTTGGCTCCCGGCGAGTACGACAAAGTTCGGCTGGGCGTAAAACTCAACGAGACAGGCAAACAGGCAGCCCCCACGCTATCGGAGGAGGGCCGGGTACAGAAAGTGACCCTCCCCGAAAAACCAGCCATCGGCGAAGTAATCGGCCTCTCCGTAACGGGCGATCATGGCAGCATCTTACGCTTTGAAATGCAAGTTACCAAAGGCAACGGGCGAATAATACCACTCGGCTCGATTCAGCGCGTAATGCGGGAGAGCATTGATGCCGCAATCCAGTACATCAAATCCCACAGCACCGAATTAGGAATTAGCGCCACTTGGTACGAAAACTTTGATATTGCGGTACAGGCAGCCTTTATGGGCATTCCCAAAGAAGGACCCTCCGCCGGAGTCACCATCGTCACGGGTATGGTCTCGGCCCTGAAAAAGCGTCCAGTACGCAACGACCTAGCAATGACTGGCGAAATAACCATCATGGGCAAAGTGCTACCCGTCGGCGGTATCCAACAAAAAGTGCAAGCCGCCTACGAAGCGGGCCTAAAAGAAGTGTTGCTTCCCGCCGACAACCTAAAAGATGCCGAGGGTCTACCAGCCTATATCCTCGACACCCTAAAACTTACGCCCGTTAACACCATTGAGGAGGTACTCAGCCGCGCCTTCGTATAGGATGTGTAGGAAAAATACGGCAAAAATTGGAACTGTCCCACTTCAGCCCCCAAATTACTTACTGAGATGTCTAATTTTAGCCTTAAACTACTATAGAGAACGGTAGTTCTAAACTCTAGTTTTGCCTTTGACCTGAAGGAAAAGGGAGGCAAAGCATTGATGGAAGATGCCACACCACCTCTTCTCCTTTCCGGTAACGTTATTACTTACCGGGTTTACCCAACTTCTTTAACAGGTAATCTAGTACACTGGCTCTGAATTGTATTTCAGGTTCTTTGCCCTTTTTGCCCAAGGCTGCTTCCTCGGATAGTCGTGAAAGATATTCGTCTAGGGCAACTAGTTGTTGAGGCGTACTTTTGCTGGTTTGTACCGCAAAACGAGTACGATAGGTCAGTATTTGGTGGTGTCGGGCAGTGGTGTCAGCTTGGGTCAGGCGAGCGAGGCAGAGCCGGGCAATGCCGAAGAAGCCAAAGCAGGTCAAGGGTATCACTACCAACCTCATAGGATCACACGTGACCAGAAGATTCTGCCAAATAGTGATCGCTACGGCGGAGAGACTGCTCAACAATACCAGCCCATAGCCAATTTGCACCAGCCTGTAAACCAAAGACCTTCTCGCGCAGCGGGTCAACTCCTGAGCAATCTTTTCGGCAGGCTGCTGTTGTCGTGTGTTACTCTGCTTGCGGGGCATTGCTCTAGCAGCTGGAAGCGGACGCAACACAACTGCTTTTGGGGTTTTGGAATAATCTTGGCAATCTAACATGGCTCTCCCTCCGTTGGTCTGAATGTTAGCTCTTTTGTTTTATCCTTCTGTACTTTATTACACCGAACTCAGCTACTTTGTTAACGTCATAAGATTTTTGAAATTCGTCAGTTTTTTTTTGAAAAGTTGTTAATAGTCCTGTTTTTTTCCTATCTAATTAAGTAGATGAACCAAAAACCAACCCGTAGCGTTTAGAATAGTAAAGAGTGGGGTAGATTAGCTACCAGCAAAGGCACTTACGTTACAATTGAGGAGTATCATCCATGACAAATTCGGAAGAAGAAAGAGGCGACCAGCCAAATCGCCAAGTGATTCACCTGCAAATGGTGAATGATTTGTTTGAAGCTCTGACCAGCCAAGAGGCCGCCCAAGAGAAGGCCGTAGCGGTGCTGGAACAGTATCAGGATTACTTGACTACTAGCTTTTTGAGCTTGTTGGCAAAGCTTTCCGAGCAGGCCGAGGCCGCAGGGCAGACGGTAGCCGCCCAGAACTATCAGTTAATGGTGGCTTTTGCCAAAGGCTACCGGGTAAATCTCCTGCTGGAAAAGCTACCAGAAGGAAAAGAGGCAGAGCCATACCAAAACCTAGCTCAAGCAATGGCACAGGCCAGCAGTGCCGAAGAACTTCAAGCCGTAGTTCAGTTACACTCAGATCGGCTGGATGAGGCTCTGGCTGCCGTCCTGTTGCAAGCTTTCCAAGAAAAAGTTGAGCAGGGCGAAGAGGCTGTAGCCCGCCACCTTCTGCAACTAGCCGATTTGGTGTTGATGGTGGTGGATGCCGCAGCCGATGGCTTGCTGACCCAGAACGACGAGGAAGAAGATGAGGCTGAGACGGATAATGAAGCAGGCAAGGTTGGACAACTACCCACAGGGACAAATATAGCCTTTGATCCAGCACCCTATCTAACTTTGCTGCAACGGCTACAAAAAACAGAGGGCAATATTCGCCAGACTTGGCGGGCCTTGTTGCTGGAACACCTTACCCTGTTGGATAACCGGATGTTACAGGTAGTGGAAATGTTGGTAGAGGGCTGGCATAAGCAAGCAGACCCTGATGTTAAGAAGATGGGAGCAGGGTTTACAGTTAATTTTGCCGTTATTGTCAGTGATTTACCTCGCGGCAATCGTAAGAACTTGCAAGAGTTAGTTCTCGGCTGCTATCGCCAAGTCTTAACCATTTTTACCCTGAATGCTTTCCCGGAAGACTACGCTATGACACAGAACAACCTCGGGACT
>JACAUC010000292.1 GCA_013390945.1 Candidatus Chloroheliaceae bacterium | reverse complement strand
GAGTACCATCCTAAAGACCAGTCTGCGTGTAAAGCCGGTATGAACCTTGCCTAACTTTATACTTGAGGGTACAAAGGCCGATGTAGAACAGATGCTAGGTAATGCAGTTCAGGTTAAGTTAGCACAATATGTGGCTACCTCTATCCAGTCTTATATTGATAACAAAACTAATCCTATCCCTCTAAAAGAGATGTACTACGATTATGGGCTGGTGCAGTTGAGCCTCTTTTGATTCTTTAAGGCGACTCCTTGGACTTACTTATCTTCAGTTCGGTGAACAATAGACCAAAGACAAAGATCAGTTCGGCCCCGTTAGTAATAGGAATCGCGGAAGTCGAGGCCGGAAAAGCTCCACCAATCCCCAGCATTAATGCCGCTGCGACTAACAACCAAGCCGATTTAAGTTTTCGCCAGACAAAAATACCCACTACTGCTATATAAACTGTAATCAAAGAGATTGCGGCGGGTGTTAAAAGAAAAATCCAAAGTGGGGTTAGATCCCGGTTCATGGTATAGCGTTGTACCGCGCCGAGTGGGGCTAACTTTAGCACGATGAAAAAATTGGCCCCGGTCCAGAAAAGGCTGACCGCCACCGCTACTATCCAAGCAATCTTCTCATATTTTTGGCGGTTCGCTGTCTCTTTCGCTTCTTTCAGGGTGTCCAGCAAAATTCTGGTGGCTAATACAATAAGCGAGGGGGCAAGAAAGCTATGCAGGAGAAAACGCGCCGAATTTATCATTTCCAACGTCGCATCGGCCTTCAACAATAGACCTAAGACCATTGCACTATTATCATAAAAAATTGCCACTTGTATTATGACGAGGAGTGCTAGATCAAGCCGGGTTATAAGCCGCGCTAAGCGGAAAGTCCACACCAGCTGGAGTAGTTGCAAGAAGACATAGCTTGGGAAAATAAAGGGAGCAATTTGTTCCATTTTGTATTCTTAATCTCTCCTAAAGAAAGTTTTAGGCTTTATATGCTTTAATTTAAGAAGTTACAGCAGAGATTATATAGTACTTTGCAAGTTGGTCAACTGACCAAATTAGTCTCTTTGGCAAGGGGTTAGGGCTGTTGCAAAGTCGAAGAGCTATCCAATCTGGCAAGAGTAGTGGTAAGTGAAAATCAACTGGTTGCCGTCAGTTGATCTTGACCTACCACCTAACTTGTCAGATCGCGACTTTGCAACAGCCCTAGGCAAGGGGTTTGGCATCTTGCATAAGGTAAAAAAACGTGTTATATTTATGGTGGGAAGTTGATATATCCCAATTTAGGAGACATATCTCATTTTTGCAAGGGTTTGACTACCTTGCTTTGATTCTAGGAGGAGAGGGAACCACATGCCGCGCCCACCCGCTTCGATTCGCAAAAATCGTCTGAAAGATGTAAACAGTAACAACGCTTCCGAGGAAAATCAGGCGCAAGTTGTTGACCCGCTCTTAGAAAACCCTGAATCCCAAGTGGTTGCAACCAGTAATCCGCCCACTCCCCGACGACGTAAACCCAAAGTAGCCGCTCTGCAAGCACTTCAGCCGCCCCTTTTTAGTCTGAGCAATAAAGGGGATCTCGTACATGCTAACCTAGAGGTTCCGGCCCTAACTTCCTCTAGTAACCTAGAGGTCGCTCGCTGGTGGTTTCGTAGCTATATGGAACAGGCGAATCGTCCCAAAAATACGGTTGATTCCTATCTTTATGACCTCTTAGGTTTTGAGGAGTCCTCTGGTTCTAAAAATCTCGATCAAATTAATCGGGAGGACATTGCTACTTATCTAAGCCAATCCAAAAAAAAATCTACCCGCAAACGTCGCCTAACCTCGCTAGGAGCCTTATTCAAGTATTTGATTCAGGTGGAGAAGGTGCTAGACCGCGACCCTACCGATAATTTTTATGCCGACTTTGTACAACTCAAAACCCCGATTGTCCTAGACCCGGCGGAACAAACCTTGTTACTAGAGACCGCCAATCAAGAGAACGTGCGTACCTACCTTATGGTATACTTTATGCTAAGGCTGGGTTTTACCCGAACCGAATTGTTGGCAATCCAGCCAGAACATGTCAATATCACCGACCACCAAAACCCCAAGGTCTATACCTACTACGACGATCAACGCTGGGTCAAGAAACAACGTGAGTTAAAAGCGGAAGCGGCTTTTACGCCCGCCTACCAGCGTTATCTAGTCGAGTTCGAGCCGGGGCAAAAGTTGTTCGAGATGTTGCCGCAATCGGTGAATAAGTTGGTAGAGCGGGTGGCACGTGAAGCCGGGATTAACAAGAAAGTAACCCCCCAATCGCTACGGGATACTTTCGGCGTAGAAGAGGCCAAAGCAGGCGGCAATTCAAACCATCTGCTCCATATTTTAGGGCTGGCTCCGGACCCGCGCAATAAGATGAGCGTAGATCGTTACGTCAAACTGGCGCTTCGTAGCGGCTCGCCTATGGAGATTGAGGCAGATGAACCATCGCTACAAACCCCTGAACCCAATTAAAACGTGGGTCTTACCGATTTTTTTGCTTATTTCGCTCTCTTTGCTATTGCTGGCCTGTGGCAGTGACGCAACCCCAACCTCACTCGCGCCTAGCCCTTCAAGTCTCACCAATGCTCTACCTACGGCAAGCGTTCCTAGTCCTACAGTAGTAGTCCCTCCCCCAACTACCGCACCCCCTACCACCACGCTGGCTCTTGCGGCGACTCCGGTTGCCACTACCGATCCCGCGGTAAGCGAGGCTCTGCGGAGAGCGGCTGACCCAAATGGCAAGATCAATAGCCTACACTTTCTGGTAGAGGTGAAGGCTGGTAAAGCCGAGATACGCGGGGCGGAGTTTCGCCAAGCCGAAGGTGATATGAAACGGCCAGAGGACTTTCAGGCTTCTATTAAAGTTAACTCTTTATTTGGAACGCTTTCTGTCGAGATGTTGGGCATTAACCAAGAACAATTTACTACTAATCCTATTACGGGGGGTTGGCTCAAGGTAAATAAAGATGACAATATCAAGCTGGGTGCTTTGCTCGATCCCAGCTTGGGGGTGAGTGCTATCTTGCTCAATCTGGGCAACCCTAAGCTAATCGGCCCGGAAACCATCAACGGTGTAGATACGTTACATTACCAAGGTACTTCCACGGGCAAGCTTATCTCACCTTTGAGTATCTATACCCTAGGTAAACACGATGTTATTTTGGATATTTGGATAAGTACTCAGGATAACCTAGTACGCCAAATCAACCTCAAGGAGATTGATGGCGACGCTATTTGGACAATTAGTTTCTCGCGGTTTAATGAGACGGTCACTATCAACCGTCCAGATGCCTGAGATTAACACTTTACATTGGCTAAAAAACTTTGCTATAATGTATCATTTCAATAATTCTGGGTAGGGGCGTATTGCATACGCCCAATGTGAGACCAGTCTACAATGGGTTTATGCAATAAACCCCTACCAATTGAGAAGATATACAAAATCATTACACAGAAAAATACCCTGATTTTCCGGGTGGCTAGAAAGGCAATTTTGGAAATGCGTACCTATTGGAATACTGACCACTTTCGGCAGAGTTTGATGGTGGTCAATCTTGCTACGTTGGGCTATAATTCGGAAGAGTTAAAAGTCTTTTTCTACTATTTCTTCGATAGTAGTTCCGATCACTGGACGCTCAAAGATAAATATAGTTGGGCCAAACTTCATGTCGAAAATTACCGCAATGGTAATCTCGAACTGGACGATGATGAACAAAGTCGCTAAAATCAACCGGTGTTAAAGCTATGTACAACTCTTTTGACCAAAAACGTAAGCTGCAACTCGAAGAATTACTTAAAAAGGCTTATGATCTTAAATTTGATCTTAACAGTCGCCTAGGTAGCGTCTCCAGCCCGACTGAAGAAACCCGGCTAAGGCTGGAATTAGCTAAGGTTACAGACCACATCGCCGAGTTGAAAGCCGAACTGGAGCGGCTAGAAAAACCGCCCGAACCTCTTCTGCCCTTCAAGGTTCTGCTGGCTTCCCCCGGTGATGTTAGCCAAGAGTGCCAAATGGTAACGAATGTGCTTCAGCGTTGCTCCCTCCACCCTGTTACCGTTTGGGATAAATCGGGAGCCGCTACTGCGCCAGAGGTGCTTATTCAGAGCCACTCGAAACCCTCCGCCTATGATATTGTGGTGGTTATTTTTTGGGCGCGGATGGGTGAACCGTTTCAATTCGAGGGCAAGAGCTATCGCTCTAGCACCCACTATGCCCTATCGGAAGCTTTAAGTAGTTCCCATCCTCTCACGCTGCTCTATCGCTGTACCGAGGAAAAGTCCTTTAAATCTTACGATAAAGCCGGAATAGAACAAGACATCCAAGTGCGAAAGTTCTTCGATGGCGATTTCTTCAAAGACCCCGCTAATTGCCCGCAGGTTCACGCATACCAAACCCCTGCCCATTTCGAGCAGCGCTTTGAGGCAGACCTCGCCAAAGCGGTGAGAAAACTCTTTGACCGTCTTAATGCTCACTCTGCTCCTGCTCCCGCTTCTACCACTCCCTCCGCCGTCCAATCCGTCCAAAAGCCCGCCGCCAATCTCTGGCCGGGTTCACCTTTTCCCAGCTTGCGCTCTTTCACCAAAGAGGATGCGCCCATCTTCTTTGGGCGCGAGGCTGAGACCGAGGAGCTAGTTAGGCTAGTGGGTGAGAGCCGCTTTGTGGCGGTAGTGGGAGCCTCCGGTAGCGGCAAATCTTCGTTGGTGGGGGCGGGTTTGCTCCCGCGCCTTCAAGAGTGGTGGGCGGTGCAGTTCAGGCCGGGCCAATTTGACCATCCTTTTGAGGCTCTCTTTGAAGCACTGGTCAAGACCTTTCCCACTTTGCTACCCGATCCCTTAGAAAAGCGGCGTAAGAAGAAGGCTTTTATTGAAGATATGAAAGGCGACCCGGCCACCATTTGTGATGCTCTTACCGCAACGCTGGAGGCTCTCCAAGCCCCGGCGCGGGCGGAAGTGCTGCTATTCATAGATCAGTTTGAGGAATTGTTCAATTTGGTTCCCAAAGAGGCTATTGCGCCGTTTGTGGAGATGCTCTGCCAAGTAGCCGCCCAGCCCCGCCTGCGGGTAATCGTCACCATTCGCCACGATTTTGTCTATCGCGCCATTGAACTGCCCGAACTAGCGGCGTTGTTGCGTCAGGGCGGTTTCTTTGCCTTGGCCGCCCCCAACGACCGCGCCCTGACCCGCATGGTGAAACGCCCGGCGGAATGTGCGGCCCTCGAATTTGAGGAGGGGTTGCCGGAACGGATGGTGAAAGAGGCCGAGAGTGGGGCCGGTTCGTTGGCATTGATGGCCTATACCCTCGATGAGCTATATAAGATGACGGTTGACCGACCGGATAAGCAGCTCACCTTTAAAGATTATGAGATCTTAGGAGGTGTAAAGGGCGCAATCGGTAAACGGGCCGAGGATACTTTTAACCAGCTAGAGGGGACGGAAGAGGCCAAAGAGGAGCTTTTGAGGCAGGTCTTCCGCCAATTGGTAGAGGTAGACGAACGGGGGATTGCCACCCGCAAACTAGCGTCGCTTAGATGCTTTAATCCCGCACAACAAGCTCTAATCGAGGCTTTTACCAAGGCCCGTTTATTGGTGAAGCAGGCCCAAGTCGAGCGCGAGCAGCTTTCGTTGATGACCGATGCCGGGCAGGTTGAAGTTGCCCACGAGAGTCTCTTTCAAAGCTGGGTACGGCTTCAAAAATGGATTACCGAGGCCCAGGAAGATTTTATCTTGCGACGGCAGGTGCAAAACGCCGCCGCAGAATGGGATCGCAAAAGACGGCCTGACTATTTGCGCTGGCCTCACGAGCGGTTACAACAGGTATCGGCGATGTGCGAACGGTTTGAACATCAATGGGGCGAAGTTGAGCAAACCTTTCTTGAGCCGGAACAAGCCCGCCTACTACGTGACATAAAAAACCTAAGTATTGGTCACGAACGCCGCCGCGAAATTGGCGACCGCCTGAGTATGATTGAGGATACCCGTCCGGGCGTGGGGCTACGCAAGGATGGCCTACCGGATATACTTTGGCTCCCGGTAACGCCGGGCGGTAAGATCAAGATTGAAAAAGAGACTTTTACGGTAGAACCCTTCTACATAGCCAAATATACCGTAACCTACAAGCAGTACCAAGCCTTTGTAGAGGCCGGAGATGGCTTCAATAACCCGGCATGGTGGGTGGATATGCCAAAAGAGTACCAAGGGCAAACGCTGGAACCCCAGCGCACTAAAACTTGGAATAATCCGCGCGAAAATATCACGTGGTATCAGAGCGTAGCCTTTACCCGTTGGCTAAACCATCGCCTGCAAGATTTGGAACTGCCGGGTTCTGGTAGTCCCTTTATTGTCGGTCAAAATGCCCAAGTACGGTTGCCGACAGAATGGGAGTGGCAGTGGGCGGCGCAGGGCGGCATTAAAAAGCTAAAATATCCTTGGGGCGAATGGCAAGAGGAATATGCGAACACTTGGGAAGCTGGAGTAGGTCGGGCTATCGCGGTGGGAATGTATCCACACGGGGCGGCAAGGTGTGGGGCTGAAGATATGAGTGGGAATGTGTGGGAGTGGTGCTTGAATGAATATCCTAATCCTAAAGCATTAATAAACTTTAATAGCACAAATAGTCGGGTGCTGCGCGGCGGTGCGTTCTACGACGATGCCTTCGGTGCCGCCTCCGCTGCCCGCAACGGCAACCTCCCGAGCAACGGCAACTCCCGCTTCGGCTTCCGGGTGGTGGTGTTTCCCCCTATTCGCGCCTCTGATCTCTGAATTCTCTGTACTCTGATCTCTGGCGCCTCTGTTCTCTAAATTGGGGTTTGGGGGTATCCCCCAAAATCGGCGCAGCAGCGCCGCAAAATTTTTTTGGGGGTATTTGGGGGGAAATCAACCGACGGAGCGGTATCCCACAGGATTTGGGTGAGGGAAGATCAACTGGCGGAGCAGCATCCCACAGGATTTGGGTGAGGGAAGATCAACTGGCGGAGCAGCATCCCACAGGA
>JACAUC010000291.1 GCA_013390945.1 Candidatus Chloroheliaceae bacterium | reverse complement strand
AAATCGGGATTAGAAATCCCTCCTACAAGTTTGGTAAATTGGGATTAGAAATCCCTCCTACAAGGTTTAGAAAGTAGGTTTTGGATATTATAGCCGATAGGTGAAAGGGTAAGCAAGCCCTTGGATTTAAACATTTAATTGAGTATTTAATATCGTAGCCAGAATAACCGACCGCTTGGCTGAGCCGGGCTATACTGGTTAGTGGTAAGCTAGGTGTATCTGCTTTGACGGTTGACCTTGCCTTGCCGGGATTCTGGTTAAATCTAAAACTATATGGAGAACCTGAATGTTCAATTTTAAGTTCGGATTGGGTGTGACTGCGGCGGCAGCGGCGGGGGCTTTGGTGGCCTATAGGCTGCTAAAGCCCCAAAAGGCTATTGCGCCCCCGCCTGTTATGCTGGAGGAAGTCACTTCTAGGGTTAGCCCCCCCGAAATACCCGCGCCGCTCTTGTTTCCAACCCTGTCAAAATCAGCCGCTGGGCCGGGCAGTGGTCTCAAATTGGTGGCTGTAAGGTCGGCCCTAACTACTGCTTTTCGGATGGCGCGGGTGCTGGCAATTGGCAGTGCCTCGGCGGTGGTACTAGCTGCTAAATTCCTGACCACTACTACCAAAGCCAGCCCAACCACTCCCGCCCAAGAGAAACGGTTTAAGCTGACGGTGGGCCTAATGCTGGCGATGTGGCTGACCGGGTTGGTGGGTCACTTTACCCCACTGAAGGAGTGGCCTGCAGTCTTTCTCTATGTGCTGGGTACTCTCGGATTGGCGGCCTATTTGGGTAAGAGCCAAGATGATTGGAAAGCTACCTTCATTACCCGCGAAAACCTTAAATCGGCTCTGATTTGGGGCGGTCTGATCGGCTCGGTTCTCTTTGGCATGGACGTGAGCAATACCTACACCTACTATAGTAAAGGTGGTGCGCCCATGAAGGAGATGGAAGAGATTCTAGTGCGCCAAAAATTCCTCTATCTCTTCCCGGTGCTGATTATAGCCGAGGAATTTTTGTGGCGAGGGCTGCTCTTCTCCGCTCTCTTGGATCGGGGTATGAATAAGCACAAAGTGGTGGCCCTTACCACGTTGGCTTACGTCCTCAACCATTATGCTGTTGCTCCAGTTGGCTTTAAAGAGCGCACCTTGATGGCGGTGATGGCCGTTCCGATTGGTTTTGCCAATGGTTACATGACCCTCAAGACCAAAAACCTCTGGTCAGGCGTAGTCATTCATGGTATGACCATGCTCTCCATGACGGCTGATCTTTTTGTTATTCCGAAACTGGTTAAGGCGCGTAAAGCTACTCCGGCAGGCTAAATCGGCCTAATTTTATAAGCCTAGAATTTATCAAAGGAATGGGTTGGATTTGCTAAAATCCAACCCATTATTTATAAATAATATAACCCAGCTTGATTTTGCCTAAAACACTTATATATTGGAATTAAAATAAGAGGCTATAGCGTTAGCAATCTTACATCTCCAATAAAACTTTCTAAGGTTTGCAAATGGGGCTGAATTGATTTTGCATACGAATCTTTGAGTGGAGTGGGTACTACAAGTTGCACTCGTGCCTCAGTCATTTCTCGAAATTGGTTTTCTGAAATACCTTCTTGTAAGGTTAGCAAGTGCTTTTGTGGAATACGTTCGGCTTCATTCAATATCTGCCGCCATCTATCCTTGCAGGTGGCTTTGACTGCCAACATTCTGAGTTTTGAGGGTGGAAAGTCGTTGTTTTGGTAAGCCGCCTGTGACGGGAAAATAAAGTCGGGACGCTTTCCCTCTTCGGATTGTGGTTGATATTGAAAATCGGTGCCTTCAATCAAGCCTTCCTCTAGGAAAATCTCGCGGATATGCAATTCTAACGAGCGTCCGGCACGGGCCTTACGGCGTTGTACGATGCTTTGGGCGCGGATTATAAACTCTTTAAGGGTTTGGAAGCCCTGCTGGATAAACGGTAATTCTATAGCTTCTTCTAAACTGAGGAATATTTCGTATTCGCAAGCACTCCGCTTCATGAGTCGTTGGTCAATTGGTATACCCTGACCGGATCTCATTTCCACTGTTTTGCGGACAATTTCTGCACCGCTCGGAAATTTTACAAGCCAAGAAGGTGGAATCTCGTTAGCCTCAAGCCAGCAACTCTGGCGTTGCTTTGGAAGGCGTGGGAACATTTCTAGGTCGGTTACAGACCATATTCGGTCTTTACTTGGTTCTACCGGGCCGATCCGGTCTTCCACCAAATCGTCTTCGGTTTCATGTTCGCATACCCAAACGTGACAGATGGAAGCATCACTGCCAACCTCACGGAGGAAAGCAAAAACTGCAAGCGATCCGGTGTTTTCCGGGTCAAGCAGGGCTGATGTTCTGCCGCCAAAACCAGTTAGTCGGGTTTCATTGCGGGTTCCTCCACGCTGCTTATTGTTATACCAGACGGCGCGAACATTTCGTACATCTGGGTGTGAATCAATATGCAAATCAAACCACTTGTCGGGGTTCTTATCATTTGGCCTGTTCAGTGAGGGAAAAATATTAAATAGGAACTCCTTTGGAATATATGGACCCGCCTGATGTGTACCGTTTGCCAGTGTATCATTCCCGGAAAGCCGTTTTGCATACCAGATATAATTTGGCCCGGTATGTTCATCTATCCAGTTTGTCAGGTCAGTCAACGCCATTGTCTCTTCCTCGCAAATTCATATTGTCCGCGCCATTTTGAAACCCTTGGGCGGTTAGTATGAATCTATTTAATACAGGACATTATAGGCAGTTCAATATCAGTTAGGGCTAGATTTTTATTTTCCAATATCCAAGGGGCTATATGTTGGGCTACTACCTTTACCACTGGCACGACCACAGAATTACCAAGTTGCCTGTAAGCCTGCACATCAGAAACAGTTATCTTCATCGGTGGTTGATCGGGACGGTCAAACCCCATCAACCGGGCGCACTCGCGGGGAGTGAGACGACGAGGGTTTTTGCCCTCCTGACGTATTAGGATTTCCGAGCCGTCTTTGTAGTAGCGAGCCGACAAGGTACGGGCTACATCATCCGGTCCAAAGAGGCCAAAACCAAACCCGTTTCCTTTCTCTTTGTGTTTGGTGGCGTAGTCTTGAAGATAACGCCAGAGATTATCAGTAAGGGTGTACTTTTCGGAGACCTTAGCCTCTTTACCCAAAGTATAATGCCCTTCAGGGTCTTCGCTACCATCTTGTCGGTGCAGAATGCTGGAAAGACGTGGCCCATAAAGCGGATTAGGCAAGATTAGGTTATCAAAGGTAAAGCCGCTGTCCTCACGGAAACCGACAATAAAGATCCGCTCGCGATGTTGTGGCACAAAAACGCGGGCATCAATAACTTTCCAACTTATGTGATAGCCGAGGTCTTCTTTGAGCGTCTGGTAGATAATTTTAAACGTGCGACCCTTATCGTGGTTCACAAGGTTCTTGACGTTTTCTAGCAGGAAAATGCTAGGGCGATGATGTGCGATTATACGGGCCACATCAAAAAACAGGGTTCCCTGTGACTCACATCTGAAACCATGTGCCCGTCCTAGCGCGTTTTTTTTTGATACTCCTGCAATAGAAAAGGGTTGGCAAGGAAACCCGGCCAGCAATAGATCATGCTCTGGTATCTCCCTAGCTTCTATTTTCGTAATGTCGCCTGCCATAATGTGGGTAGCATCATTTTGAAAATTTGCTAGATAAGTCTGCCTAGCGTATCTATCCCATTCACTAGTAAAGACGCATTTTCCGCCAAGGGCATCAAAGCCTTGGCGCAAGCCTCCAATACCTGCGAACAGGTCTATAAAGCGGAATTGTGGCTCTGTAGCCATTTTTTGGCCTTTCTGTGCCAGTTCTCGCATATAACTTACCCTAGGAAGTACAAACAATTTCCCACTTTGGATCCTTTGACGCTCAAAAACTGCTTTGTGGGAGATTCCTTCTGATAAGATAGGAAATTTAAAATTTTTTGCTTTGCTTGCAATCTTGCTTGGATTTAACTAGGCCACATCAGTAAGCGCAACTCACAAAAATAGTACTTTAACATTATACAGGATGCCTGAAGAGTGTTCAAGCAAAAACAGAAAGCTCTTTAGAGGCGGGTTACTCTGCCGCTACCGACGTGATAGAGGGCGGCAATCTGCTGCAAATGTGCGTGATTGCCAAAGAGGGCTAAGTCGGTGGTAGTGATTAAAACCTGCTCCGCTCCCACTTGGACGGTTTCAAGCACATATTGGCGGCGATTTACATCCAGTTCGGAAAGAATATCATCCAGCATCAAAATAGGTGGATCGCCCGTTTGATTTTCCATCCAACCTACTTCGGCCAATTTTAGGGCCAATACGGCGGTGCGCTGTTGACCACGTGAACCATAAATCCCGATGTCGGCTCCTTCAATCATAAAGGCGAAATCGTCCCGATGGGGGCCAATTAGCGACACCCCTCGTTGGAGTTCTTGGGTGTGGGAAAGCTTGAGTTGTGCTTCAAAATGTTGGGTGAGGGTGGCTTCATCTTCTACCCCCGCTAATTTAAAGCTAGGTTGGTAGACAAGCTCAAAGCTAGGCTGCATCGCGTCGGTCAAAGGCGAATTTAGGCCGATTAGGTTGGCGTGTAACCCAATGGCCCGTTCGTTCAAACCGCGCAGACACTCACGCCGACGGCGAATAATATAAACCCCGCTTTTTACTAGCTCGCTGTCCCAGATTGCCAGTTCGTCCAGACTGCTGGTTGTACCACGTCCGGCTCGGCGGCGTTCCTTTTGGTTGCGTAGAAAGCCGTTGCGTTGCGCTAAGACCCGGCTATACTCTTGCAAAGCCCGTAGGTAGCGGTGATCTATTTGGGAGAGGGTAATATCGAGATAGCGTCGCCGGAGGGCGGGAGCCCCAATAATTAAATCGAGATCTTCGGGTGAGAAAAGCACCACATTAATCTGCCCAATTAAGTCTACGGCTCGGCGGGATACGCCATTCACCTTGATCCGCTTACGTGAGCTATTGGTGGGCGTTATCTCTGAGCCTTCTCCGTCGCGTATTATCAAGATTTCGGCTTCGATGGCTCCTTCTTGGCGGACTATTTCGGCGGAAAGGCGGGCAAAAGCAGGCGCACCAAATTGCGGCTCGGCTTCTAGGCTGACTAATTCCTGTTCCGTTCCCGCCCGTGGCGATTTGGTAGTCGCCAACAAATAGAGTGCTTCTAGTAAGGAAGTTTTACCGACGGCGTTTTCTCCCTCGAAGACTACCAAGCCACGTGGCAAGCCCAGTTCCAACTGTCGGTAATTCCTGAAATCTTTTAAATTTAGCTTTTCACCATACATACCCCGAAATTATACCAGATTTGACCCTAACTATCTGGAACATTATTTGCTATCATTACGTAGATACTATAAGGTGAGTTCTGCCCCTAGTAGAAAGGCAAAGGACTTAATGAGCCAGGTAACGGATGTAGACAACCAAGTGGATTTGGGGAAAGTCCCGGTTGTCCTGATCGTCAATACCAAAGCACGTAAAGGTCAGGAGTTTTTTGGACTTGCCCGTATTGCGTTACACGCTGCCGGGGTAAATGTGGTTGAAAATTATCCGCTTAGCCATGCCAAACGCTTGCCGGGTTTGGTGCAAAGCCTCGTAGAGCGCGGGATAAAGAGTATTGTGCTAGGTGGTGGTGACGGCAGTATCTCCAGTGTAGTAGATTACCTCGTGGATAATGATGTGACCCTAGGGGTTTTGCCACTTGGCACTGCCAATGATTTTGCCCGGACTTTGCACATGCCCAATATAGTAGAGGATGCCTGCAAGGTAATTGCTCAGGGTCGCACCACCAAAATTGATTTAGGCATTGTGAATAACCGCCATTATATCAATGTCGCGAGTGTAGGTTTTGGCGCGGCGGTAGTGGAATATACTTCGGGCGACAGCAAAAAGTTGTTGGGCTCCTTGGCCTATCCTCTGGCGGCGGCCCGCGCGGCCTTCCACCATCGTCCTTTTACGGCTCGCTTAACCTTCTCTAATCAGACCATTGAAACCCAAGCCATCCATATTGCGGTTGCCAATGGTTGTTTTTATGGTGGCGGAGTCTTAGTTACTCCTAACGCCAGGATTGACGACAACGAACTGGTAGTGACCATCTTTGAGCCGATGAACGCAGTTGAATTAGGCGAAGTTAGCTTGCACTTGCGCGACGGTCTCTATGTCCACCACCCAAAGGTACGTGTCTTTCGTAAGGTGAGAAAATTACACCTTGATATTGTTCATGGGGGGCAGAAACGGATTAACGTGGATGGTGAGTTGTGGAGCCATACTCCTGCTGAGTTTGGCATTGCTAACAATGCTCTGAAAGTTTTTGTCCCTGAAGAATTTGGTCTACAGGTAAACGACCCAACATCTACACATACTCCCTATAAATACTGAGTGACTTTATGACCGAATTTTAGGCTATTTCAGGATAAGGTGGTGGTAACGTGGAGCAAGCGCATTACGAAGTAGTAAAAATCAGCCTTTATAATATGACTCCTTTGCTGATCGAAGGATTTGCACAACTCTACCGACAAGATCCGGCCTTAGTTATCTATCTTGGGGATCATTTGAAGGCTAGGGTAGAAGAGGGGATTGTGAATCTGCGCGACATTTTGCTGGGTACGCTTCAGTTTGACTACCCCCCGGTGCTGAGTAACGATTTAAAATGGCTGCAAGGCTTATTGGAAGCAAGACACGTCAACCCTCAACTATTGCCTAGCTATTTAAATCTTTTCCGCACTTATCTCACTAACGAACTACCCCCTGAATATGTGGCAGAAGTACTGGCTGTCTTTGATCAAGCGGTTGCACCTGTGCTACAGGTTGAGTAATTTAACCATTAACCCTTGACCTAAATTTCCATTGTGTCCCCTCAATAATTTGGGTAGGGGTGTATGGCATACGCCCAATGTCGGGTTTATGCAATAAACCCCTACCGATTGAGAAAGAAGTATGGCATACGCCCAATGTCGGGTTTATGCAATAAACCCCTACCGATTGAGAAA
>JACAUC010000290.1 GCA_013390945.1 Candidatus Chloroheliaceae bacterium | reverse complement strand
TCAATCTGTAGGATGCTGCTCTGTCAGTTGATCTTCCCTTACCCCTATCTTGGTAAACCGCCTCAATCTGTAGGATGCTGCTCTGTCAGTTGATCTTCCCTTACCTCGATCTTGGTAGACCGCCTCAATCTGTAGGATGCTGCTCTGTCAGTTGATTACCTATCTCCCCTCCACCAACCCAATCTCTTCCTCCGTCAGCCCATAGATCTCATAGACCACCCGGTCTATCTCTGCTTGCCATTCGGCGGCTCCCGACGCATCCGGCCCCTGCTCTATCAACTTATTTACCAAACCCTCAATTTTCGCCCTTTGCTCTGGACTTGGCGTGGCTATTGGTATTTGCCCAACATACATCGGTTTGGCTTCAATAAACCCCCCTCTACGCTCAATTGCTATACTCCTGAGATAATAATAACCAAGGCGGGAGTTTAACACTCCTAGCAAATATTTATCATCAGAACTTATTATGCAAGCTGGGGCATTGACGTAGCAATTCTTGTTGTCAAAAGCAAAATTGCCTTGAGTACATAAATTAGGCCACACTATCTTTGCCTTCTCAAACTCTTCATAATATGCACAAGCTCTTAACTCCCACCAATAATTGCCTTGATCTTGGCGTTTTTCTAGGGCTTGCTGAAATTGACCTAAATGCCGAAAGATGGCGGGATAATTTCGTATTTCTAATCCTATTTTTGTTACGATAATAAAATTGGCTGGTATTGTCCTATAACGTTTAATATCTTTACCTCTTAGTAAAGGTTTAATAAGTTGAACGCTGTTCGGATCTTCTTTAATCAATCTATCACAAGTATTAGCGTTTATAACAAAAGCTTCATTTAATCCAGTTATAATGCCACGATAAAACTTGCCACCAATGTATTGTGTAAGCGGTTGACCTGCGGCTTTTATTTTCTCTAACAAAGTTTGTGTATCTGCCTTACCCAAATTCCAACCTTCAGCAGTCAAACTGGATTGAGGCTGTTGGCGAGAATTAGCCCTGATAAGATTGGGCAATTGGTTTACCACCTCAAGAGTTTCAACGGATAGAGTAGCCAACTGGTGCTTCAGGCTTGGCACACCCTTTGCCCCAATAATAATGCTGGGATAAGCGGTTGCCTTGAAGACTGGCAAATCACCAAAATCTATCACGGTATGCAGCGTTACCTTGCTGGAAAAGAATTGGCGCAGATTTTTGCCATAATCGGCCCGGAAGAACTTGTTAGAGGTGATATAGGCTAAATGACCGCCCTCGTGCAAAATTTGGAACCCACGCCCATAGAAATAGACATACAGGTCAGCCGTTCCAGCATAAACCTCTGGCAAGGCTTTTGCCAATTGCGGCTTTTGCTCCTTGATCGCCTCCTGCCGCACATAAGGCGGGTTGCCTATCACAAGATCAAACCCTTTTTTCTCTCTAAAAACCTCACTGAAATAGATTTGGAAATCGAATACTTTTTGAGAACCGACTATCTCCTGCACCTGCTTCTCAATTCCCGCTTTCAGCCTCTGTTTCTCGGAGGGGCAGGTCTCACCAAAGTAGCTATTCTTCAGTTGCTCTAATTTTACAAATTTATTGTGATTAAAGAGATCCTCGGTAATACCCAATAGCGAATTTCCCACCATTATCTTATACTCAAGATTGGGCAAGGGTTTTATATTCCCAAAATCCTCTTCATCCACTACTAGCGAGAGCCATAACCGGAGTTTCGCTATATCTACCGCCGATGATTCTATATCCACGCCATAGATCGATTCTTGGATAGCATGGCGTTTGAACTCATAAGAGGTGCGGCCTTCTGCACCTAAATAACCATTGAGGGCCGAACGCGCCCGTACTATCTCATTCATCATGCCTACAGGAAAAGCACCGGAACCGATGGCAGGATCACAGATCCTAACACCCGCTAAGGCGGCATCTATCTCTGCCGCACACTTATGCACATTCTCAGGAATCTTAGATTGGTATACACCTGTATAATTTTCATTACGGGTTTTAACCACCGCCGTTGCTTCATGCTCTTGGGCCACATCCCCATGATAGATAAATTCGGCTAAATCTTGGCGTGGCACTTGCTCCACATACACATCCTCATATTCGGTGAATAAGTTAACCTTAGTAAATTCGGAAAACATGCTACGTTGAGGCTGATCTTCGATAGGCTGATGCTGTATATTCAACGTAGCGTCTAGGTAGTTAATCAGGCTCTCTTGGCACATGTAATGCACAATTTCGCGAGGGGTGTAGTAGGTTCCGCTACCTTTTCGCTCATTGTCAGGGATTAGATTTTCAAAGACTTTCCCCAACATCTCCGGGTCAACCGCCACTTCCTTATCTAGTGGCTCATCCTCCCTCACGGTAAAATTATAAAGGTCAAAGACCTCCAAAATTCCCTTAAAAATGGCATTGTCCAGCAAAATATCGGTGTTTACCCAATCGTAGCCACAAATGGGCTCGAACAAACCACCATTCAAGAAGGGGATACGGCAATCAAAACGCTGATAGAAATTAGCGGTGCGCTCGGTTGCTAGGGCTTCGTAGAAGAGGGGCTCCAAAATATCGTTGAAGAAGTTATTGTAATCGGCTAATTTTCTATTATAAAGTTGTTGTAGAAAATCCTTTGGGCCAGTACCCCACGCTCTTCCCTTTGTGACCCCTAGCCAGCCCTTTCTTTGCAAGAAGTAGAGAAAGACAATTTGACCAAGTAGCCGCTTGGCAAAATCCGGGGTCTTTACCCCTTTGGCCTCAAATTCTACCCGTGTGGTGGCATCTTTGATTAAGTGTTGATCTATCGCCTCTTTCAAGCGCAGGTAGAGATTTTTGTATTGCTCGAAAAATTCCTTAGTGACGGTCTCGATATTAAAGGCGGCTTCAAGTTCAGCGAGGGTAATCTCCCTTTGGGCTTGCAAGAGGGGCAGGAGTTGACAACGGGCGGTGTGAGTCTTTTCACTTCGCCCTACCAGAAACGAATAGCGTCGGGCGGGAGTTAATTCCTTATGGACTTTGTGTTTCTCCGCATCCAAGAGATAATCCATGCGAACAAGGGAAAAACGCCAATCCTCAGAATCGTCGCTATAGAAAGCCACCAAAGCCCCATCTTTGAGGTTTCCACCTTGACCGCCATTGAGGTAACGGGCGATAAAATTGCGCTGCATGGTACGAGCGTTTTCTAAGGTGCGACTGCTGGGCAATTTGACGGCTAGAAGATCTAATTCCCGGCCTTCAGGATCAGAGAATTTCGCCAGCCGTTTAAAAGAGACGATACCCTCCCGAAAAGCTTCGGGGATATACTGACCAGTGCGTGGCTTCTCGGACAACTCTTCTAAATCATGGAAGAGGTTGCGAATGAAGAGCCTGAACCGCTCTTCACTATAAGCGTGAGTAAAAGTATTGTTTATCAGCTTTTCGGCTTCAGGCTTGTTCATTTGTTATTCCCTGCTAAATATTCAGAAAGGATGATTTCTCTAATTACGCGCTCCTGTGGTTTCGGTTTTTCCACATACAAACTATTTTGGCTAATGTGATTCTTCAGCACTTGAATGATACTAAGCGGCTGTAGGTTCTTCTCCAATGCGGGCTTGATCTTCTTGGTGGTATTGCGCGGAATGGAGCCATTTTCTAAGGCAACCCGCACCATTTTCAAATACTCTTCTTCCTCATCGGTAAAACCCTTGAAAGTCCTCATCGCACTGGATTTTAGTACTTTGATGATAAAGGTTTCATTTGAGGAGCCACCACGTGAGGCTGACAGATCAATAACACCCTCGCTAGTAATTTCAGTTAAGTGATCCTTATTGGCCTGCAAAATAGGGTAATAAGTTTGAGGAATAGGGTAAAGCTCTGTTTCAGGCTCACACTCAAATAAACGGGCCGCTTCCAAAAAGGTTAACTCTTGAGGCGTAGTCTGATCGGAAATTACAAATTTTTTGAGCCGTCCTTTGCGGAAAAAAGTTAACAGCCGTTCCTTTGGCTGAGCTTGTTCTAGTGGCAGTTCTCTGCCAGACCGCGCTTTCTTTGGCAGATTTTTTATCCGGGCAAATAGTTCGGGGTTTTTATCCCGAATGGTGCGGATTTCATGGAGATAGTAAAATTCTGAATCTACCTCTTCCTCGCCCTCGTAAGTGTATTTGTTGGTAAGTTTCCGGTAAAGTCGGTCACCAAATAATTCATGGGAGGAGAGTTGCTCGTCATCACTGAGGTATTTGGCATCTTCTCCTAAGGTGTTATGGAACGCTTGCAGTTTGCTTTTGATATTGCCTTCCAAACCCAAATGCTCGTCCGAATTGGTAGTCGGAAAGATGTTAAAGACATAAATCCGCTCGTGTTCGGTTCCCACCCGGTTCACCCGTCCGACGCGCTGTAAGACGCGGGTGGGGTTCCAAGGTAGATCATAGTTGATGATAATGTTGGAGCGGTGAAGGTTGATACCTTCCGCCAGCACGTCAGTTGTCAGTAAAATGCGGACATCGTCTTTCGGTTCAGGATATTTAGGCTCGTAATTGGCCTTTATCCGTTCTCGTAGAAAAAGCCCTTTGTAGGATGAACCCGCATAGTTTCCGCCTTGGCTGGAATAAGAAAGCACCTTATTCGGAAACTGCTTATTCAGCTTCTCATAGAGATACTCGACCGTCTCTTTCGATTCACTAAATACCAAGACTTTGCGACCGATTAGGGTAGGATTTTCCTTCAACTCCTTGATAAAATATTCCACTTTGGGATCGTTCTCGACAGCCTCCCACAACTTTGTAATGCGCTCCAGAATATCAAGGTCAAGAGATAGTTTCGCCCTATAATCTGCTTGGAAATCCCGCGAAGGATATGTCTGAGCTTTATCTTGATCTAGCAAAGACTGTAGCCGCTCTTCGTCGTCCGATTCCAGTAGCTCAAAAACATCGGCTTTGTTGCTGATCCAAACCGTTCCCTTATCGTACATTTCGATAAAGCGTTCATAGGAGTGGATAAAGCGGGTGAGGGACTTCCTAAAGGCGTAAAAACTACTCTCCAGCCGCTTTACCAAGATACCTTTCATAAAGCCGCCCACGTTGCGCTGAGATTGCCGATCAAATTCACTCAATTGCTTTTTCAGATACAAGAGAGGAGTATAGCGGGCATAAGAGAATTTTTTAAGAAGTTCAATTGTCAAACTAAAAGCGCGTTCGGTCTTTTCATCAAATTGGTAGATAATACGTTGAGGGTCAGCCATTTCAGGGAATTTTAGACCTTGCTTGGCTAGATCTTCCCCGAAATATTTTTTGATCTCGGTACGGGTGCGACGCACCATAATGTGCTTGAGTACTTTATCGCGTACCTTTTCCGAGGTCTGTTTTATCGCATCTAGGTACTCTGCGCTACCCTTTTCAGATTGATCTAGTTCCTTCTGCAAGCCTTTAAAGAAGGCTTCTAGGTTTTGGACTCCCGGTATGTCACTGTTTTTAGTTGGCTGAAAGAGCTTGATTTGAGTCTTTATATCGTCCAGTTTGTTGTTAAGTGGTGTGGCGGAGACCAGTATTACCTTCTTACCTTGGCAAATCTGATGAAGTGCCTCATAACTTTGGGTAAGTTCGTTACGGAAGCGATGAGCCTCATCCACTATAATATAGGCGTATTTAGTCACACCTTGCTCTAAAAGATGATCGAGTTTACCCAACGACTCTATATCGAAGCCAAGAACACAAAACTCGTGCAGAGTTTCCCGCCAATAATCCATTAGCACTGGCGGACAGATCACCAATTTACGACCGGGTGGTAATTGCTGTAGCAAAAGGGCCGTGATAAAGGTCTTTCCAAGTCCTACCACATCGGCTAGAAAAACGCCATTGTAGGCTTCCAGAATTTTTTTGGCGTTGATAACTGCCTGACGCTGATAAGCTAAATTCATAAAACCATCAGGAAGGGTAAATTCTAGCTCTTCCTCTTGGTTTATATCCTCTTTGAAATACTCATACAGAAACTTGAGGTAAATTTGATAGGGGGTAATTTTATCATTCAGCCAAGTCTTGTTTCGGATGGTCTCAACGTAATCGTCACTTATGTCAACGCCCTCTTCCCAAAGCTCTTCAAAACGTTCAAGGGCATATTCAACATCTACCCGGTCTTTTAGCTCTACGTTAAACTCACGCTGGGCCACAAGGCCAGATTCCGAGAAATTACTAGAACCCGTGATAACTCGGCCAAAGTCAATAAAATCTTCGGGAAAGCGCGTAATATAAACTTTGGCGTGAATATTCCGGCTAGGGTGCGCCCGTAACTCCATCTTCCCATTTTTTATGAACTCAATGAACTTTTGGGCGGCAAGCTCTATTTCGGGTGAGTCCTCCGTAGCTTCCATCTCCTGAATAACGGTTTCGGCATAAACTTCACGGCAATGCTTGTGAGACTCAAAAGCCAACGCTGCTTGGCTTTTTGCTTCCTCAAACAATTGGAAGCTGCGCCGATCTGTATTAAGTCCTACCAAGATCCGAATCTTTTCTACCTTCTCTAGTGGCTCATAAAGGCGATAGAAACCACTGGTGCGAAAATAACCAACCAGAATATCAAAATATTGTGCGTGTTTTAGGGTGGTTACAAAACGGCTAGAAAGGGTCTCGCCGGGTGAATTGGTAAAAAATTTTAAATCGGTTTTGCTACCAGAAGTCATTTTTCCTCGATTCCTTGGTAAGGGAAGATCAACCGACGGAGCGGTATCCTACAAGATACGGGTAGGTGAAGATCAACCGACTGAGCGGCATCCCACAAGATACGGGTAAGAAGATCAACCGACTGAGCGGCATCCCACAAGATACGGGTAGGAAGATCAACCGACTGAGCGGCATCCCACAAGATACGGGCCTTTTATCTATATCCGGGTATGGGATAATTTTAAATTACCACGCGCTTGAAAGACCGCCCGGAATTTTGGATGCTGCGTAACCTAGGTTCCGTCAGTTGATCTTGACCAACCTCGATCTTGAGAGACTGCCCCGCTCTGTTGGATGCTGCGTAACCTAGGTTCCGTCAGTTGATCTTGACCAACCTCGATCTTG
>JACAUC010000289.1 GCA_013390945.1 Candidatus Chloroheliaceae bacterium | reverse complement strand
GGCTGCAAAATCGGGATTAGAAATCCCTCCTACAGGGGGTCATCGGGATTAGCGGTTATTTAACCACATACGCCAATAGAAGCCTTCAAGTGATAGGAGTTCGTAGTGTGGGCCTCGTTCGACCATTTTTCCCGCCCGTAATACCAATATTTCGTCGGCCATTTCAAGGCCAGATAACTGATGAGTGATAATCATGGTAGTGCGACCCTGCCGCAAGGTTTGTAGGGTACGCCAAATCTCGCGTTCGGTTATGGTATCTAGGTTGGCGGTGGCTTCGTCCAGAATTAGGATAGGCGCATTTTTGAGTAGGGCGCGGGCGATAGCAATTCGCTGACGTTCCCCCGCGCTCAGTCGCAGACCCTCTTCTCCTACTAGGGTATCGTAGCCAAGTGGTAAAGTCTGGATAAAGTCATGAATGTGGGCTTGAGTGGTAGCCGTAATCAATTCTTGGGGGGTAGCGTCAGGCCGGGCAATTAGCAGATTTTCCCGAATCGTAGTGTTAAAGAGGTGAGTGGTCTGGGTGACTACCCCACAAAGCTTATGCAGGTCGGCTTGAGAATAGTCGCGCAATTCGTATCCGCCTAGCCTAATCTGACCCTCCGAGTAGTCCCAAAAGCGTAGCAACAGATTAGCAAGAGTGGATTTACCCGCGCCACTCGGCCCCACTAGTGCTAGGCATTGTCCCTCTGGCAAAGTAAAACTGATATTATCCACCGCATATCGGGTGTTGGGGGTCGGGCATCGGGTGTCGGGTATCGGGTGTCGGGTATCGGGTGTTGGATGTTGGGCTAGGTATTCCTCCTCTTTTCCGTCACCTGATGCCCGATACCCAACACCCTCTGCTTCATATTGGAAGCAGAGATTTTTTACTTCGATACTGTAATTTCGGGGAGTGGGTGACAGCGTTTTAGGCTCATGAATAATGGGTGGACTATCCACAATTTCAAAGAGCCGCCGGGCTGCTTCTAAACTACTTCCCAAATGTTGGAAGGCCATCGGCAAGGGCAAGACCGCTTCAAAACTGGCAAGAGCCGCCAATATTAGCAGAGCCAGATAAATTCCCTCTAGCCCTCCTTCCTGCACCAAAGGAATAGCACCCCACAGCATTGCCCAAGCCGCTAAGTTCATCAGAAGATTACCTAGCCCATTTTGCAAGCCGTTCACCCAGCTTAATTGCTGTTGCCGATAAATCAGTTTGCGATTCAACGCTTGCACCTGCTTAAACTGTTTTTCTTCTTGCCCAAATGCCACTACCTCGGCTAATCCCTGAAGACCATCTACCACCTCTACATTTAGTTCGGCCCGCACGGTTATAACTTCCCGGCTCAATTTTCGGCTCAGCCGATAGGTCAGGAGCGGTACGCCTACGCCTGCCATAAGGAAAAAGGCTAGGAAGATCAAAGCCAAGTTTACCGCATAAGCCCCTAGGAAGAACCACATCCCTAGCCCAACTATCGCGGCTACCAGAGGGGGAGCCAGCACTCGCCCGTAAAAATCTTGCAAAGTCTCAATATCGGCCACCACCCGGCTCAACAAATCGCCGCTCCGGTAGCGGCCCTCCAACAGGCGAGCCGGAGCTAAAGGCTCAATCGCTTCATAGAACCAGACCCGCAACCGGGCCAACAACTTGAAAGTGACCTGATGGGAGACGTAGCGTTCCAAATAACGAAAAATACCCCGGCTAATCCCAAAGAAGCGCACCCCCACAATTGCCAAACTTAACGCGGCTACCGAAGGATGCAACGCCGCGCTAGAAATCAAGTAGGCGGAGGTTGCCATCAAGCCGATGCCACTTCCAACGGTGCTAACCCCTAACAGCGTCGCCAGAGCAATCCAGCCTTTGAAGGGTGCGGCCAATTTCAGTAGTCGCCAGAAGGGATTTTTCGTCATACTAGGCCACCATCGTAGGCCTGAACCAGTTCCCGATAGATGCCCTCCTTTTGCAACAACGCCTGATGTGTGCCAATAGCTACAACCCGCCCTGCTTCCAGCACCACAATTTGATCGGCCTGATAGACCGTATAAAGGCGGTGGGCGATAATCAAGACCGTGCGATTTTGTACCAGTCGGGCGGTGGCTTCTAGCACTAGTGCCTCATTTTCAGGATCGAGGTTAGAAGTAGCCTCGTCTAGCACCAATAAAGGAGCGTTTTTCAGGAAAGCCCTCGCCAAGCTAAGACGTTGGGCCTGACCACCGCTCAACCTTGCACCCCGTTCACCAATAGCCGTTTCATAACCCTGCGGTAAGGTTTCAATAAATTCGTGGGCTTGGGCCTCTTGTGCCGCTTGGATTACTTCAGCCAAGGTTGCGTTAGGCTCTCCCAAGCGAATATTTTCGGCAATGGTTCCACTAAAAAGATAGGGATTTTGGGGAACCCACGCAATCTGCTTGCGCCAGCCTTGCGCCGCAAAATTCTGAAGTGGCGTACCGTCCACGCTAATTTCACCCTGCGTAGCCTCGATAAAGCGTAGCAGCAGGTGAGCAATGGTACTTTTGCCTGCTCCGCTAGGGCCGACTAAGGCCACCTTTTGACCGGGCTGAATTTCAAAAGAGACTCCGTTTAGTGCCGGGCGCACATTTTCCCCATTATCGCTATAGCCATAACAAACTTGGTTAAAACGAATAGTGCCAAGCGACAGGAGCGGAGGGCTATCGGTAATATCCGCCTGAGAAGTAGCCGGGAGAGGTCTTTCCAAAATTTCAAAGATTCTTTGAGAAGCCGCCGTAGCCGACATTCCGGCATGGAATTTTGTACCAAATAATCGCAGGGGTAGGTAAAATTCAGGAGCCAGCAATAGCACAAAAAAGGCCGACTGAAAGGAAATTTGAGAATAGAGCAACCTCAGACCAATCTCTACCGCGATAACAGCCACGCTGAGCGTGGCTCCCATCTCTAGCACGAGGGCCGAAAGAAAGGCCACCCGCAATACTCCCAAGGTGGTTTGGCGGAACCGTTCGCTCACCTTAGCAATGGTGGTACGCTGCACCTGACTGCGACCAAAAAGCTTTAAGATGGTCAACCCTTGCAATACATCAAGGAAGTGGGCGCTCATCTGACTGAGCGAACGCCATTGTTTTTTGTTTAGGGCTTCGGCGGCTTGACCGATCAATATCATAAAGAGGGGCAATATTGGTGCGGTCAGTAATAAGATCAGGCCAGAAAGAAAGTCGGCGGTAAAGACGGCTATCACGATAATAAGTGGCACAAAGACGGTCAGGAAGAGTTGCGGTAAATATTGGCTAAAGTAAGCGTCCAGTGCCTCCACTCCGCCTGTTACCGTGTGGCTAAGCTCGCCGCTGCGCTCCCCTCTGGTATAACTTGGCCCAAGTGCCTGAAGGTGGGAAAATAGCCGCTCGCGTAGGTGGGTCTTGACCTGCCCTGCCGCTTGATTGGCACTTACCTCACTCCAAAAATTTAGCAAGGCTCGCGCAATAATAATGAGGAGTAGGATCTGCAACAACCCTTCCACCTGCGCCAAACCTTGTTCGGCTAGGAAGATGTTCGCGATCACCTGACTCAGAAAGTAACTCTGCCCTATAATCAGGAGACCCATCAGCAGACCTAGCCCGATGGTTATTGCCAGATAAACCCGTACATTCCGGGTCTGTTGCAAAAGCCTTTTCTCTAACTTCATGTTTTACTTTGCCCTGCCCGGTTAATTACGGAGGGCAGTTACTACAAATGGCTACCGGAGTGGTGACCTACGCGGTGGCGGAAGACCCAATAATTCCAAGCTTGATAGCCAACTACAATCGGCACAAGGCTAACCGCCACCCAACTCATTACGCCAAGCGTGTAGGGACTGGACGAAGCGTTATAGACCGTTAGGCTCCATTCTGGATTGCTGCTAGAGATCATCACGCGCGGATACAAGCCTTGGAAGATGGTAAAAGTGGCAAGAATGATGGTGAGAGCGGTCATGATAAAAGCCCAGCCACTCCGCCTAATCTTGAGGAACCAACCTACCGAAAGTAGGGCTGCGGCAGCACCTACCGGGGCAATACCTGGGTTGACCCCTAACCGCGTAAAAATATCGGTGGCAAGATAGCCGCCCGCTACAAACCCCACCACTAGCACCACTGTTGGTATCCAAAGTTTAGCGGCCACTTTGAAGGCTCGTTCCATAATCTCCCCCTCGGTTTTAAGGCTCAGGAAGATTGCGCCATAGAGGGTGAAGAGAGCTAAGAAGGTTAAACCACCTAAGAGGGCGTAGGGATTGAGCAAATTCCAAAAGCCGCCTGTATAGTTCATCTTGTCATCAATCGGTACACCCTCAATAATGTTGGTGATTGCCACGCCCCACAACAGAGCCGGGAGGAAACTACCGATAAAGATCATCCAATCCCAGAAACTCCGCCATTTTGGGCTTTCGTCGCGGCTACGAAATTCAAAGGCCACGCCACGAAGGATTAGGGCTACCAAAACCAACACTAAAGCTAGATAGAAACCACTAAACATTGTAGCATACCAATTGGGGAAGGCGGCAAACATCGCCCCTCCCGCCGTAAGTAACCAGACCTCGTTCCCATCCCAGAAAGGGCCAATCGAACTAATAATTACTCGGCGGTCGGCATCGTTTTTGCCCAAGAAGGGTAACAAAATACCGACCCCATAGTCAAAACCTTCTAGGAAGAAAAAGCCTATAAACAATACGGTTATCAGAATAAACCAAAAGCTGTTTAAGTCCATGCCTACATTCCTCCTAGGTTAATTTGTAGGGGTTTATTGCATAAACCCACCCTAGACCAGCCTCACATTGGGCGTATGCAATACGCCCCTACCACGAATTATTGAGCTAATTAAAAATTATTGGCCCCACTTTCCTTTCAGTCGCTCGGCAATTACAGGCGGAATCGTCACTGCTAGAAGCTTACCATCCGCGCCTCTTTCGTCGGTCTTGACCCAAATCCGTACTTCAAAGCCACTACCCACTAGAACGTCTTCCCGATAAACCACGTGATCCAGCCTGAACATACAGTCATTCAGATCGGTGATTTTGGTCTCAATTCGCACCTTGTCGTCATAGTGGAGCGGCCCCACGAATTTGCAACCACAATCAATGATGGGCTGAGTAAGCTGGAACTCTTCCAACAACTCGCGCTGGGGCAAGCCGATGGCTCCCAAGAAGTTGTGAGTAGCCCGGTCAAACCAACGGAAATAATTCGGGTAAAAAACCACTCCGGCTGCGTCGGTTTCTCCCAGTTCTACCATAAATTCAATGTTATGCTTTGACATAATTTTTACCTCCAATGCCTCTCTAAACTAAAATCAAGCAGCGGTTAATAGGCTCCTGCCATGGGCGTCTCTTCTAAGCCTGAGCCTGCCTCATTATCCCCCTTGGCATATTTCGCTATCAAATATACATCTGCCCCTGCTAGTATACCGTATAGTAGCGTAAATATCACTAGTGAGAGTAAAACGGCTTCACCCCCTACCGTTGGAGAGACTGCATCGTTGGTTTTCATTACGCCAAAGACAATCCAAGGCTGACGACCGATCTCGGACAAGAGCCAACCGGTTGAATTGGCAAGGTAGGGTAGCGCGATTGCTAAGATTAGTAACCTCAAGAACCAAGTGCGCTGCTCCAACCGCTTCCGCAAAATTAGGAAGAGACCATAGAGGGCTAACAAGACCATCACTGTTCCCGCTCCTACCATACCCCGAAAACTCCAATAGGTCAACCAGACTGGAGGAACATAATCACCGGGGCCGTATTTCTTTTCGTATTCGGCCTGCAAGTTGTTGATACCCTTAACTTCACCCGTGAGTTGGTTGTAGGAGAGGACGGAGAGTAAGGTAGGGATTTTTATGGCAAAAACATCGCTACGGGTCTTTTCGTCTCCGATAGTAAAGACTGAAAACGCTGCCGGAGATTCGGAATCCCAAAGTGCTTCGGCTGCCGCCATTTTCATTGGTTGGGTTTGAACCATGTGCTGACCTTGAGTATGACCTATCATCGCTACCAAAATAGTGCCGATTAAAGCCGCCACAATCCCAATATTAACGGAGTGACGGAAAAGCTCTAGGTTGCCCTTCTTTTTGAGCAGATTATAGGCCGAAATGCCCAAAACGAAAAACGAGGCTGTAACCAAGCCACTCATAAAGACATGGGGAAATTGTACCCACACATTAGGATTAGTCAACAATGCGCCAAAGTCGGTCATTTCGGCTCGCCCATTGCGTAAAGTATAGCCGACGGGTTGCTGCATAAACGAGTTGGCAATCAAAATCCACAGGGCTGAAAGGTTAGAACCAAGCACTACCAGCCAAATGGTGACTAGGTGTAGCCCCTTGGAGAGTTTGTCCCAACCGAAAATCCAGATACCAAGGAAAGTGGATTCTAGGAAGAAGGAGAGTAAGGCTTCAATTGCTAGTGGTGCGCCAAAAATATCCCCGACAAAACGTGAATATTGCGACCAGTTCATCCCAAACTGAAATTCTTGGACAATACCCGTTACAACCCCCATCGCGAAATTAATCAGAAAGAGTCGACCCCAAAATTGGGTCATCTTGCGATAAATTTCGTTGCCTGTGCGGACATACATGGTCTCCATAATGGCGACGAGAAGCGAAAGCCCTAGGGTGAGGGGTACAAAAAAGAAGTGGTAAACCGTAGTTATACCAAATTGCCAACGTGCTAGTAACAATCCATCCATTGCTAACTGAGCCTCCTTGAGCTTGTGATAAAGAAACATAATGTTCTTCTGCTCTTATGTGCAATCTTAGAGATTTAAGGTCAAATAGCAGGTTATAGTAGGTAAATATTGGGTAAACATTCCTGATCTTTGTGAAAAAATTAGCTAATAGCCGCATTTGAGAATAGGAAGAGGGTATGAACGAAGTCCCGTTCATACCCTCTGGTCAATTATTCTATCGGGATTGGAAATCCCTCCTACGATGACGTGACATATATCGGGATTGGAAATCCCTCTTACAATAGCGTGACATATATCGGGATTGGAAATCCCTCCTACAATGACGTGACATATATCGGGATTGGAAATCCCTCTTACAATAGCGTGACATATATCGGGATTGGAAATCCCTCCTACAATGACGTGACATATATCGGG
>JACAUC010000029.1 GCA_013390945.1 Candidatus Chloroheliaceae bacterium | reverse complement strand
AATCGGGATTGATCCAATCGGGATTGATCCAATCGGGATTGATCCAATCGGGATTAGAAATCGGGATTAGAAATCCCTCCTACAAGTGTTATGGCTATAAAACCTCCCTCTTGTCGGTTTACCTTCCGTTCTCTACCTATTTCCGCGTAACGAGCGGTTTCTAATTTAGCATAATCTATCTAATATGTCTATCACAAGGCCGATTTAGGGCTGCAACAAAAGCCGGGCGGAGTATGTTATAATTCCTAAGATCAAAAATTGCTTAGTTCTTTCTGATTTGGTCTTGCTTATAAGGGTAAAGGTTTATGAACATAAGCGCAGGAGACTTTAGCCTGATAACAGATAATGAGGTACAGAATCGGGCTCCAATGAATCGAACTATAGTGCTTACCCAGGAGGAGAGGGAGAGGCTATCTATTTCGCTAATAAAAGATATACCTGTCGAGAGTTTTAAGCTTCCGCCTCAAGGAACGATACATGGAGACTCTATCCAAATCTCAGGCAAGCTTCCCAAGAGTTTTGTAGATCTGATCTTTCTCGATCCGCCTTATAACTTAACCAAAGACTTTCACGGTCAGGTCTTTTCCAAACGAAGTGTCGAAGAATATACGGCTTGGCTGGACAATCTACTCACTGCCTTCAAATCTCTCTTGAAACCGACGGCTTCTATCTACATCTGTGGTGATTGGTATTCATCGGCCTCTATCTTCACGGCGGCTTCCAACCATTTTATTATAAGGAATAGAATTACTTGGGAACGTGAGAAGGGTAGAGGAGCTAAGTCCAACTGGAAAAACTCCAGTGAGGATATTTGGTTTTGTACCATGTCAGATAATTATTATTTTAATGTGGATGCGGTTAAGCTTCGCCGAAAAGTAATCGCGCCCTACCGAAATGGGGATGGCACTCCCAAAGATTGGCAGGAGACCAAAGAGGGCAGCTTTAGAGATACGCACCCTTCTAATATTTGGACGGATATTACTATTCCATTCTGGTCAATGGCTGAAAATACGATGCACCCCACTCAGAAGAGTGAAAAATTGCTCGCCAAATTAATCTTAGCCAGTACCAAGCCCGATGATTTTGTATTTGACCCTTTTCTGGGCAGCGGCACAAGTTCAGTCGTTGCCAAGAAGCTTAATCGGCGTTATTTGGGTATCGAACAAAACCAAGAATATTGCCTTTTAGCAGAAAAAAGATTAGAGCTAACCGAGACCAACAAAGAGATACAAGGCTTTTCCGATGGTCTCTTTTGGGAGAGAAATACTCTCTCGTCACAGATGAAAGAGAACTACTCACCGACAAGAGGGGCATGTGTAAAAAAATAAATTGCCCATACTAAATTTACTCAAAAAGCTTGCTTACCTTGAGTTTGAAGCCGGGTAGCACCTCACCGCCGTCAAGCTCATTTTCGAGTGTAAGGAGAGTTGGGTAGGTTTTGCCAAGCTGGTAAACCATCACGTATTTTTCTAACATGTGGATTGACCAAATAAGAACTACTCCAGCCTGCTGGTACATCTGAAGTTTTTCAACGCGCCGTTCGTCCGTATCGCTGGGTGAATTGACCTCGATTACAATATCTGGGGCCACTGCGATTTCAGGGGAGTCAGCGGGCAATCGTTCTTTTAAGACAAAGCAACAATCAGGCTTAGGAAAGTGTTTACCTTGTGGATTGCCTAGATTAGTAGAGCCACCTGGAAAAACTAGACCTGTCTGCTTCTCACCTGCAAAATCACCCGCAAAAATGTTGAGGGCTGTGGATATTCGCCCTACAATAAGACTATGCGACTTACTGGTTATTCCTTGTCTTGCCACAACCCGGCCTCCAATTAACTCATAATCGGTATCAAATTCATCATCAGGCCATTCCATTGCTAGAAATTCTGGAATTGTTAAGAGCTTCTCACTAAGCACTATGGTCATAAAACCCTCCCTCTTGTCGGTTCACCTTCTGTTCCTTACCCCGACAACTCTTTCCGCGTAACGAACTGGAGTACAAAAATAAACTGCTTTTCGGGATAAATTATAGCTTTTGTAAATGGGCAAAACTAGCCATTAGGCGTTTGACCCCTTGCCCCTCGAAAGCCACACTTACCTCTTCGTCATTGCCGCTCGATTTGCTGGCAACGACCATGCCCTTGCCGAATTTGGCATGTTCTACCTTATCTCCCGCTTTGAATTGTGAGACCGCGTTGGGGGTCTTGCCTGAAGCAGCGGCGGGCTTTGATTCGATTCCGGCTTTGATAATAGGTGCGGTGCGGTTGGTTGCACCTGCATTGCGATTGTTGTCCCATGTGGTAGATTTATTACCCGTACCGCCCCAAGTAGTCGGGCGTTGGCTACCTTTTAGGCCACTATGTCCGCCGCCTGAGCCTGAGTTCTGCTCTAGCCCTTTGAGCAGGTGTGACGGAAGCTCCTTGAGGAAGCGGGAGGGCTTGGTGGGTAGTTGGTTGCCCCAAAGCGAACGGCGGGTGGCGTAGACTAGATAGAGCTTTTCTTTGGCTCGGGTGATACCAACATAGAGCAAACGCCGCTCCTCTTCTATATCTTTCTCGCTATCCAACGAGCGGCTATGCGGCAAAATATTTTCTTCCATGCCCACAATAAAGACATAAGGGAACTCTAGCCCTTTGGCCGCGTGGAGCGTAATTAGCGTAATGGCATCTTTGTCGGGATCAAGCTTATCTACTTCGGCTACTAATGCCACCTGTTCTAGGAAGGCGGTTAGCCCTTCCTCCCCGGAAAGATGGGTAAAGTCGCCCGTCACTCCCCGCAATTCTTGGACGTTACGCCAGCGTTCGTCGCCGTCTTCACTGCCGTCGCGTAGGGCTTCCTCGTAGCCGCTCTTTTTTAGCACGAAATCAAAGAGTTCCGGCAAAGGCATCTCGTTACGAGCCTTGATAAAGGCATCGAGTAGGTTAATAAATTCAAAGAAAGTGCCTTTAGCTTTGGCAATTACATTGAGCGGTGGAATCTGGCTTTCAAAGGGTTCGAGTTCGCCTCGGTTGTGGTGGGAGAGGGCATCAGCCTCTTCGCTCTGCAAAAGTTGTAAGGCGGGATAGACTGGCAAGTTTAACTCATCGGCCCAAGTCATCAGGTCGGTTAGGCTTTTGGAACCGACTCCCTTGCCCGTAGGCGTGTTGTTCATGATTCGCAGAAAGCTCAGACCGTCGTAGGGATTTTGGATCAGGCGTAGGTAAGCCAACACATCTTTAATTTCGCGCCGTTCGTAGAAGCGGGTACCGCCAATAAGCTGATAGGGCAGATTGCGCCGGATACACATCTCTTCAATGGCCCGGCTCTGAGCATTGGTGCGGTAGAGGACGGCGAAATCGCGGTAGGGGCGGGTCGTACGCGCTCGTGTCCTGTTGACTTCGCCTACCACATAATCGGCCTCTTGCATCTCGTCGTAAGCTTCGTAAGCTTGGATTGCAGTACCAGTTCCGTTCTCCGTCCACAATTTCAGATCGCGGCGCTGGTTGTTGGATCGGATCAGATTTTGGGCGGCATCTAGGATTACTTGGGTGCTGCGATAATTTTGCTCCAAAGAAATAACTTTAGCTTCGGGGTAGTCGTCCTCGAACATCAAAATATTTCTAATATCGGCACTTCTAAAGCTGTAAATACTTTGGTTGACATCGCCCACGACGCAGATATTTTGATATTTACTGGCAAGGGACTTGATTAGTTGGTATTGAGCTTGATTGGTGTCTTGGTATTCGTCCACCATAATATATTTGTAACGTTCTTGGTATTCGTCCAGCACTTGAGGAGCTTCGGCAAAGAGGCGGGTGGTCATATTAATCAAGTCGTCAAAATCGAGGGCGTGGTTGAGGCGCAAAAGCTCTTGGTATTTTTCATAAATACGCGAGGCTAACTCCTCAAAATAGCTTTTGGCCTGCTCCTGCAACCCTTTGGGCGAAAGGAGCGTACTTTTAGCCGAACTGATCGCGCTAAGTACGGCGCGGGGATTGCACTGCTTGTCATTCATATTCAGAGCGGCCATCGCATTTTTGATAATTTGAAGTTGGTCGCCATCATCATAAATGGCAAAAGAGCGATCTAAGCCTAAGTGTTGGATCTCCCTCCGTAGAATTCTTACACAAACCGCGTGAAAAGTACCGACGGTCAGGTATTTACCGATTTCACTCTGTTCCCCAAAATGTTCTAGGAGGAGTTTGCCCAGTCGCTCCTTCATCTCCTTGGCGGCTTTATTGGTAAAGGTGACGGCTAGGATATTATAGGGGCTAATGCTGGGCTGGGCCTCACCTAGCATATAGGCTATCCGGTGGGTTAAGACGCGGGTCTTACCACTACCCGGCCCTGCCAAAATTAGAATTGGCCCAGCAATAGTGCGTCCTGCCTCTTGTTGCGCCGGGTTTAATGACTCCAGAATCGAACCGCTCACCTTCTTGTACTCCCCTCGTAATTTTAAGCCTAGTAGAAAAGCCCCACTATTTTAGCACTAGTAAGAGAACTCCGCGAGTCGGCTAAAGGGATACCCCTTGCTTTAGGCCGGAAATTTAGGTAGACTGTTCGTAGGATGGCGATAACTGATAACTGACTGCTAAGGAGAGGTAATAAGCGGTGGAACTAAAACCTAACCCTGATGAGAAATTTACCCCTGTAAAGTTGACCGCTTTGGCTGCTTGCGCTGGCTGAGCGGGGAAGATGGGTCCTTCGGACTTGGAGCAGGTGCTGCTTCCGCTCAAAAAAAGGATCAATTCTAATCTGCTCGTTGGCTTAGAGCATAGCGACGATGCGGCAGTATATTGGCTTGGCCCGGAACAGGCTCTAGTGCAGACGGTGGATTTCTTTCCGCCAGTAGTGGATGATCCCTATCTCTATGGGGCTATTGCGGCGGCGAACGCTATGAGCGATGTCTATGCGATGGGCGGGGAAGTGATTATGGGTATTAATGTGGTGGCCTTCCCAGAGGATTTGCCCCTTTCTATCCTGAGCCTGATTTTGCAGGGTGGGGCAGACAAGATGGCCGAGGTAGGAGCGGTAGTCGCGGGAGGTCATACTGTCACCGATAAGGAGCCCAAGTACGGTCTGTGTGTTACGGGTCTGATTCATCCCCAAAAGATTTTGACCAAAGGCGGGGCTAAACCGGGCGACTTACTTTATTTAACCAAACCGCTCGGTACGGGGGTGATTACGACGGCAGGAAAACGGGGAGTGGTGGATGAGGAGACGCTTAACACGGCGATTGTTAGTATGACTAAGTTGAATCGGGTGGCTTCTCAGCTTATCCGCCAATTAGGAACCGAGTCATGTGGTGGTTGTACCGATATAACTGGTTTTGGAATAGTGGGCCATGCCTCCGAAATGGTGCGACAAAGCGCAGGGGTGGATTTTGTGCTAAGTTTAGAAAGGTTGCCCCTTCTGCCCGGCGCACGTCAATATGCCCAAATGGGTTGTCTGCCCGGCGGGGTTAGCCGTAACCGGAAATTCTTGCAAAGTGAACCACTACCTAAGATGCGCTTTCGGTGTGAGCCACCTGTTGACCTAGACGATTTGATCTTCGATCCAGAGACTAGTGGTGGCCTTTTCTTTGCGGTAAATCCCACCCGCACTACCGAGCTTGAGGCAGCTTTTCAAAACGCCAACGAATCCCTCTGGCGGTTAGGCGAAGTCCTACCCGGTACAGGGTTGGTTCTAGTTGATCGTTAGCTATCTGGAGGCTAAAGATCTGCTTTTTGGCTGGGTTTCCCGGCCTTTTTTTCATTTTCGGCTTTCTGCTTGAGCCGCTCTTTTACCTTGAACCAGACTATCCCGCTACCAATCAATATCACCATAAAGAAGAAGTAGAAAATAATGGTGAAGACGGGCTCATTGCCAGGGTCAACCGCAGGTCTACCGGGCTTGGCAAGCGGAGTTGCAGTCTGCGCTAGTATTAAGGTGGCAAGCAGTACTAGATTAACTGTAAGATACATTTTTAGTAATCAGTGGTCAGTAATTAGTCGTCAGTAGTCAGTTAAGGTAATTATAACAGATTCGATTGCAGAATGTGGTTGATTTGGTAAGGCATATCTTTAGATGTGTTATAATTTAGCTGTGGGATGTCTTCCAGAATAGTCAATTTTAAGCCTATAGCCAGTTTTTGAACGGAGCGAAGGGCTCGGTGGTGGGAAGATGCAAATGCGGCAAAAATATTTGGGTTTATGCTTAATAACCGTGTGGTTCTCTTTTTTACTGACAGGTTGTTCCAGTGAAGTAACGCCTCGCCTTTCACCTCTTTCAGCTACGGCTTCTGGCCTCGCCCAGAACGGTACTCCTACGGCTGTACCGAATCTTCCCCTACCTACTTTTGCCTATAAAGCCGATAAAACTTTTATTTTCGGGTTGGCCCAAGAACCGGTGGCTTTTAACGATCAGGTTGGACTAGACCCGGCAAACCTAACCGACCACTCTTCACTCTTGATTGTGCGCCAGCTTTATGAAACGCTTTTCCAGTTTAAGCCGGGCTTAATGGGTGTTCAGCAGGCTGCTTTCGTGCGTAGCGTTACTTATTCGGAGGATGAGTTGACCTATGCTATTAAATTGCTGCGTGGGATTCGCTTCTCGGACGGTAAACCCCTCGACGCTAATGCGATCAAGTTTAACTTTGAGCGTTGGTCTAAGGAGGGAGTCTATCATAAAGGCGATTTTCAAACTTGGCGTACCTACTTTGGGGGGTTTCCCGGTGATGTAATTGATTCGGTGCAGGCTAGTTCTGATGGAATAACCGTTCGTATCCAGCTAAAACGCAAAATGGCCTCACTCTTTCAGATTCTAGCGATGCCTCAATTTGGTCTGGTTTCGCCAAGTGCCTTTGATGAAAATGGGTATTTTGCCCGTCCGGTTGGAAGTGGCCCTTATATAGCTGAAAGACCAGTGCGCGGTGATCTACATTATGTGGTTTTGAAGTCCAACCCGTACTATACCGAAGAACGTCCTAGCACCGTGCAGCATCCGTTGCTTAGCCCCTTGGTAGTGCTGGTTTTGCGCCCTAACCAAGATGGCCTCTCCGAAATCCGGCGCGGCACTATTAGTGCTACCGATAAGATTCGGCCTGAAGATGTGCCAGAGGCTCGCAAAGATCCCAGTTTGAATCTGGTTTATCGTGATCCGTTGAATATTGCTTTCCTTTCGCTCAACCAATCGCGGCCACCTTTCAATCAGCTTGAAGTACGTCAAGCTTTTGCCTATGCTATTGATGTGCGTACTCTAGTCTCAAAGTATTATAACGGCTTGGGAGAGCCTGCGGCTCTCTTCCTGCCTCCAGCGGTTTACGCTTCTGTCGCTGCCGAACCCTATCCCTACGATCCTGAGCGAGCCAAGCAATTGCTGGATAGTGCTGGATACGCCGGAGGTGCTGGTTTTCCTACCCTAGACCTGTGGGTCTTGCCCGTGCCGCGTAGTTATTACCCTGATCCCTCCAAAATTGCCCAAGCTATCCGGGGCGACTTGGCAAATATCGGCCTAACGGTCAATATCCGCAATGATAAAGAGTGGCCGAATTTTATCGAAGATCGCAACCAAGGCAAATTGACCCTCTTTATGAATGGTTGGCAGGGTAGCAATGGCGACCCGGACGAATTTCTAGGTTACTTCTTCGGTCAGACTAGAACCGAGGATAGCTATGAGAATGTAACCTTGCAGGAATTGATTAAAAAGGGTCAGGAAACGTCTGATCTTCTGAATCGCCGCCAGATTTATAGAGAAGCCCAAGAAATGATTGCTAATGATTTTGCCGTTATTCCTCTGGCTTATGTAAGAAGTCCCGTCGCGTTACGATCAGATCTTAGGGATTATGTGCCGCATCCTTCCGGGATAGAAAGCTGGTCGGGGGTTAGTTTCAGTCCAAAATAAAATTAGAGCTAAGAAAAACAAAGAAAGAAAGGAGCTAAAATTGACCCAAAGTGGAGGTGGCCCTGATTTAACCGGCACTACGTTGATCGAAGGTGAAGAGTTAACTTACCTCTTGCGGTTGCCTACGTTGGCTACGGCTAAGCCGATTCCGGCCTTGGTTATGCTGCATGGGCGGGGGGCGAACGAAGGAGATATTTATGAATTGGTTTCTTATGTGGATCAACGGGTGTTGGTAGTTGCCCCTCGCGCTCCTTTGTTGCATAGTGAGGATCCTCGCGGTAGTTTTAAGTGGTACGACCTAGATCCTTCGGGCCGTGTGGTGGAAGATTTGCTGGAGGCCAGCCTTGAAAAACTGATCACTTTTATTGAGCAAGTAGCCCAATTTAGTGCAGTAGCGGTTGATCCACGCCAAATTTATCTTGGCGGCTTTAGTCAAGGGGCGGCCATCTCCTATGCTTTGGTCACTACCCGTCCTGATCTGGTGGCGGGGGTTATCGTCCATAGTAGTCCTTTCGCTCCCCAAGTAGAGGCCCGGTTGCGCGGGGCGAGGCTGCATGGCAAGCCCTTCTTTGTGGCCCATGGTTTACATGATTTCCTCACCATAGCCGAACACGGTCAGCGAGCGGCCCGTTGCCTGCGCGAGATTGGAGCCGATGTTACTTATCACGAATATCCTTTTGCCCACGAAACCAGCCCACAAAGTCGCGGCGATTTGGCCGCTTGGCTCAATTCACGCCTGAGCTTTTAGCCCAGTCCAAGCGTTAGCTTGTAAGAATTGTACTCTTGTAATAAGGAGAAAGGTTATGCTATCTCACTTTTACCGCATATGGCAGAGAACCAGCCCAGTATTACTGGTTGCTTTGCTCTTGCTTACGGTTTTTGGCCCGACTGCTAGAGCCGAGAATGACCCAGATATGAGTTTTTCCCTAGAAGTTAGCCAAGATGTAGATAATAATTATACCTTCACGTTAAGTTGCCAGAACAATACTCCCAGCACACTTGGCTCGGTTTATGCTTACCTGCCCCTAGATAATCGGCTGGAATATCAGTACTATATCAGCAATAGTCTCGATGGCTACGTTCGACGCGCCGTTCCTGAACGGCTGGAAGTGGCTTTTAATACGGTGACACCTGGTTCGTGTGCAGTGGTGCAGATCGTTTTGAAGCGAGTTCCAAATTCGCGTGGCACTTGGACGGTAGCGGCAACTGGTCATTGGGATGGCGAGCCTAGCCCCGATGGAGTGCAAAGTGACTCTTTTACCCTTGATTTTCATGGTTCTCCTCCTGCCCCTCCCGCCAATACTTTACAAGGTGGGGGTACGGCTAAAGCCGGAGATACGCTTACTTTTACGGGTGGTTCCTATTTTGGCAATGAACGAGTGAGCCTCTGGATTAATTTGACCGATGGGCGGGTGCTACCGTTTAGTGGCGATTCCACTACCCTCTCCGATGGTAAGGGCCAGATTCAGTTTACGGTGCAATTACCCAAAGATGCGCCACCGGGCTTAACTACCGTGGTAGCTTTTGGGCAGAGCAGCAAGCTGACCTCTATTGGTTATGTCACGGTTGAATGATTTTGGGTACATTCAATGCGCCTCTACCGATGGAGACGATGTTATTAAGGGAGCCTAAGATTATGGCAATGCGTACTATAGATGCTGGACGGATTTACACCTCGGCTCAGTTTGAAGCCCTGCCCGAATTTGAAGAAAATCGGTATGAGCTTTTAGAGGGGAGGCTTGTTAAAAAAGAGATGCTTGGACATGAACATGGACGTATTGCCAAGAAACTCCAGCGTGGGTTAATTTTATTTGACCCAGAGGAAAAATTAGGGGAGATGTTACTTGCCACCAGTTTTCGGCTAAATGACCGAAACACGCCCATTCCTGATCTGGCTTTTTGGAGAGCCAGTCGGGTAAGCAAAATAGCGGGTAAAGCTGCCTTACAAACCCTACCTGATTTGGTGGTAGAGATAGATTCTCCCCGTGATCTGGAGACCAAAAAACGCCGCGAAGAAGTTCAGGCTAAAATCCAAAGATACCAATCAGTCGGAGTGAGCCTGATCTGGGCGATCAACCCTGATAACCGCACGGTTTCGGTCTATCACCCTAACCAGCCCGAACCAGTAGCCGCGCTGACTACAAGCGATGAATTGGAGGGCGAAGTGGTGTTGCCGGGCTTTAAATTGAAAGTAGCTACCCTTTTTGAGTAAAGCTGCTGAATAAACCTGTCGCAAACTGGTTTCACCTTGGGCGTATGCAATACACCCTTACCCAGAATTATTGAGAAGATAATTGAACTTGATTCAGCGATATAATGCAGTATAATTAGGAACAGGTATATTTTTATGAAACCTGAGAGAATCGCGCCAGGTTTAGGCCAAGAATCCGTTTGGGACTATCCAAGACCACCCCGGCTAGAAGATAGTACCAACCATATTCAGGTGGTCTTTAACGGAGTGGTCATTGCGGAGACTAGACGAGCTAAGCGTATTTTGGAGACTAGCCATCCGCCCGTCTACTATATTCCACTGGAAGAGGTGAAGCAGGACTACCTGACGGTTACATCTAATCAGACCTATTGCGAGTGGAAGGGGTCAGCCTCTTACTACACCGTCACCGCAGGGGATAAATCCGTACCTAATGCGGCTTGGTTTTATCCTAACCCCACGCCCTCTTTTGAGGCTATTAAGGATTACGTGGCTTTCTATCCCGGTAAGATGGGGGGCTGTTATGTGAATGGTGAACAAGTACAATCCCAGCCTAGCGATTTCTACGGTGGCTGGATTACCAGCGAGATTGTTGGCCCGTTCAAGGGTGGAGCCGGTACGCTGGGCTGGTAAGTGAATTAGAAGGGAGTCAGCGACCCTATGTTTTGCCGACGTTGTGGGGCTAATAATCAAGTGGGGGCTTTGCTGTGTCACAATTGTCAGGCTCCTTTGGAAACCAAAGCCTTTAGTAGGGGTGAGGCGGCTGGTGCTGATAAGGCGGTTTCACTAGATGACTTGATAGAGGGGTCTCCGGTGGTCTCCCGCCACCTGCATGACCCAGAGGCAAGCCTTTCTCCGCCGCCACCTTCAAAGTTGAGTTACACTAGTTCAGTCGAGATGGCTATAAGTGTCACGCCCCCTCCAGTGGAAGCGACTCCTCTTCCCACTCCAAAACCTCCTGACGATTCGCCTCCCGTCCATCCCTTGAAAGGCTCAAATTTAAGAGCGGGCTACCTAAATTACCTCCAGTTTGATACTGGCCTGCTGGTGCTGGCGAAATTTGCCACCTTTCGGCAGCGCATTGGTGCTGCGGTGTATGATAACCTGCTGTTGGCTACGATAATTGCTTTTCCCGGTGCGATCTTAGTCTTGTATCTTGCTTCGCAGGACAGATTTATTTTACTGCCCTACCGTAGTATGTTGGAAGACGTTGCCAATAGCTTTGTCCGACCCGTGACGGTGGGCTTTGTATTACTCTTTACGCTTCTCTCCTTTCTCTACGATCTTCTACTGACCACCTTGGGTGGGCAAACTTCGGGAAAACGCTATGTGAATATTCGGGTAACGATGCCGGATGGTGGCTCTCCTTCGCTGGCTACGGCCTTCTTTCGCACCCTCTATGGCTTACCCATTAACCTAGCGTTTTGTGCCGCCGTCTATTTTGAACGTTTTGAAATAGCTCTTTTGAGTTTGCCCTTCTTGCTGGGTTTGGTTCTAGCTTTCTTCAATCCCACTCATCAGGGCTTACACGATAAACTAGCCCATACTTATGTGGTACATAGCAAGGAAATGATCGAAAATACCGATTTTTAATTAAAAATTAAAACGAAATAAAAGGTAAGACAATGCTACTTACACCGACTTTGTCAGATTCTGAGGCCACCTTTGCCGCTATTTTTGATAGTAGCCCCAATTTAATGATTTTAATTGGTCAGGATTACCGGATTAAGGCTATAAATCAGCGGGCGGCTGATATGATCCTGCGGATTTGGGATTATACCGTAGAGGTGGGCGAATTTGCTCCACCGTTGGCTAAAAAATTTAACCTACCAAATTTTGAGGAAGAGTTTAAACAAGCACTCTCTGGTAAACTTATCACTGGAGAGACCTTCTACCCAACTGGTACAGAAGAGGATTGGTTTGAATTTAATTACATTCCCATTAAAGGCTCTTCCGGTGAGGTCTTTGCTGTTTGCTTCTCGGCTAATAACATTACCGAGCGCAAGAAGACCGAAGAGTCGCTTTCTAGCAGTATGGCTACCAATCGCGCCCTCTTGGATGCTATGCCAGATTTGCTTTTTCGCCTAAACCGAAAGGGGGTTTTTTTAAACTACAAAGCACCCAACAATAGTAGCCTCTTAGTTACCCCCGAAAATTTTATAGGGAAGAGTGTGGTAGAGGTATTGCCGCAGATAGCCGGGAAAACACTTGAATATGTAGAAAAGACTCTTCAAACGGGCAAATTACAGGTCTTTGACTATCAGCTTGAGATAAATGGTTTTCTGCGCTCTTTTGAAGCACGGTTGGTGGTTAGTGCCGTAGATGAAGTTATGGCTATTGTGCGCGATATTACCGAACAACGCCTAGCCGAAGAAGCCCTGCAATACCGCTTTAAGTTTGAGCAACTACTTGCCACCATTTCTACTCGCTTTGTGGACGTGGGTGCTAACGAAATAGATCAGGAGATCCATCAGGCTCTGGCTGCGATGGGTCGCTTCTCTAAGGCAGATCGTATCTATATCTTCCTCTTTTCGGAGGATGGTGCGCTGGTGAGCAATACCTATGAATGGTGCTGGGAGGGCATCGAGCCGCAGATTCACCTGCTCCAAAACCTGCCAGTCGTCTCCATTCCTTGGGTGGTTGGTCATATCCAGCGGCTTGAGACCATTCATCTTCCCAACTTGGATTTAATACCAGAAGAAGCTTACTCTGAGCGAGTGCTGCTGGAATTGCAATCTATTCAATCCTTGATAATAGTACCGATGGCTTTTGAGAAAAAGCCGATAGGCTTTCTAGGCATTGATGCCGTAAAAACCCCCAAGACTTGGACTGCCGATGATATTGCTCTGTTGCGGATAGTAAGCGAAACTTTTACCAGTGCCATCAAACGGAAAATTACCGAGCAAACCCTAGTGGAGCAGCGCGACTTTGCCCAACTGGTGATGAATACAATGGGGCAAGGTCTTACCGTTCTTAGCCCTGACGGTTATTTCCAGTTTGTAAATCCAGCCTATGCCCGGATGTTAGGCTACCAACCGGAAGAGTTATTGGGTAAAAGCCCGGCTGAGCTAATCCCCCCGGAAGATCAGCTTATCCAAGCCAAAGCGTTTAGTCGCCGTTCACTTGGTGAAAGTAGCACCTATGAAAACCGGATTCTTCATCGCAATGGTAGTACCCTCTATGTGAGTGTTACAGGCGTACCCATGTTTCGGGAGAACCAGTTTAAGGGGGTGATTGCCGCGATTACCGATATTACGGGTCGTAAGTTGGGAGAAGAAGCCTTGCGTGAGAGCGAACACCGCTTGCAGACGGTAGTTTCCAATGTTCCTCTGATGCTCTTTGCACTGGACAATCGAGGCGTGGTTACTTTTGCGGAGGGCCGGGGGTTCCAAGAACTGGCGGTGGAACCAGCCAAATTCATCGGGCAGTCACTACCAGAAGCATACCCAGCTATAATAGAAAAGCTCCAACGTACCCTAAATGGTGAATTTGTTAATACCCTTTTAACACTAGATGGCAAGGCTTATGAATTTTGGCTCTCCCCAATCAAAGAAAAAGAGCGGGTTTCAGGAGTTATTGGGGTAGCCTTAGACGTTTCGGAACGGTTACGGGCCGAGGAAGAGATACGCCAGGCTCTTGAAAAGGAGAAGGAACTGAGCAATCTCAAGTACCGCTTTATCTCGATGGCCTCCCACGATTTCCGCACTCCTCTGACAGCTATCCTATCCTCGGCAGAACTCCTAGAAAACTACGGCCACCGCTGGACTGAAGAACGTAGGAGCGACATGTTTCGCCGCATCTATCTTTCGGTGCAAAATATGACTGAACTATTGGATGAAATACTCTTTATTACCAAGTCGGAGGCGGGAAAACTTGACTTTAAGCCGACTCTCTTTGACCTCTCCGACTTTTGTGGTTTGCTCATTGAAGAAATTCAGCTTGGCCCGGGCATTGACCACCGTTTTGATCTGAAAATTCCGCCCTCGCCCAAGCAGGTCTGGGCGGACGAGAAGTTGCTCCGCAAAGCTCTGACTAATCTGCTCACTAATGCGGTCAAATACTCGTCCCCCGGCAGCATCGTCTATTTTGAATTAGGGTATCGGGCAGAGGAGGTAGTACTAGTTATCAGGGATGAGGGTATCGGTATACCAGTCGAAGGTTTGAACCACCTCTATGAAGTCTTTTATCGGGCTGGAAATGTCGGGAATATTAAGGGTACTGGCTTAGGTTTGGCAATTGTGAAAAAGAGCTTAGAAACACACAAGGGTAAGATAGAAATTGAGAGTGTGGCTGGAAGCGGCACCACTTGCACACTTACAATTCCAGTTGTACAAGAGTCAGGCGTTGAGCTAGGTGACTAAAAAATCGGGTGCAATATTCATCTAAAAAACCACTTCCAAAAGTGGTCGAAAATCGTTATAATTGAGCCAGCCTGATAAGCGGTAAATTTTTGTAACGAAACAAGTAGCATGGATAACATGGTAGGAGGAATCCGAGTGAAAATAGGTTTTGGAGCGCGTTTCCGGTGGATAGCGGCGCTCATACTCATTCTTATACTTTTCGATAGTGGTGGGCCTGCTTCGGCCCTAGCCCAAACTGCAACGCCTCCGGTCAGTAAGGGTAGCCCCACCAAGGTCTTTTTTGCCGATTGTGGGCATTACTTGGGTGATCGTCTCTTGGTCTATTGGCGTACTCAGGGGCGCGAACAGCTTTTAGGTTGCCCGATTAGCGAAGAATTTATCCAAGATGGGATGACTTTTCAGTACTTTAGTAAGGCCCGTGTGGAATATCACCCAGAGAACAGTGGCACTGCTTGGGAATATTCTTTAGGCGTGATTGGAACTGAAATCTTCAATGCTATGTCGCCCGATGAACGGGCTAACCCAGCTTACAAAAAGGTAGAGTCTTTTGACAATACCAAAGACCGCAGTTATTTCGCCGATACCGGGCATAGTATCTCTTTTGGCTTTAAGGAATTTTGGACGAATAATAATGGTCTCTTTAACTTTGGTTTGCCGATTAGTGAAGAATATCCCTATAAAGAGGGCGACAAGAGTTATTCGGCCCAAGATTTTGAGCGGGTGCGCCTGATCTTCAATCCAAGTACCGGGGTGGTACTTGCCAACATTGGTGCCTTGGGGGCTAAGGTTAATAACGTTGACCTTTCACCCCTCATTCAAGATCCCCTTATTCCAGCCTACAGTCCGGCACTTTGGGAACATTGGATCGAGGTGAATTTGAGTACACAGACCTCCTTCTTTTATGAGGGTGATACTGTCGTTCGCAAAAACCTAGTAACTACTGGTCTGCCTAGTCATGCTACCCCTACCGGAACCTTTTATATCCTTCGTAGAGTGTATAACGAGCATATGAGCGGTGGTTCGATTGGCGCAGGGGATTATTATGATCTCTCCAACGTACTATATACCCAGTACTTTACCAACGAGGGTCATGCCTTGCATTACGCTTGGTGGCGTAGTACCTTTGGTTACACTGGTTCACATGGTTGTGTAAACATGGATTTGGATACCAGTTTCTTTGCTTGGAATTGGCTCGGCGTTGGTTCACGGGTGGTGATTCATTATTAGCCGCAACCGGACAAGTTACGGGGTGTATCGGGTGGTACACCCTTTTTTTCGCTAAATTGAGGCGGGTTTATACAATAAACCCCTACCGATTGAGAAGATATTAGAAAGGCTTGCCGATGAGCGAGCATGGACATCACCATAGCCATCATTATGATTTAAGTAAGCGGCATTATTGGCAGCGTGTGGACGAAACTAGCGATAATAACTTCTATCATGATCCACGTTTGGTGGTTCATGTAGATGAACATTTTATTGCTACCCTTGGTCTCTACTTTACGGAACATTTGCTGCCTCATGCTACTCTTCTCGATTTGATGAGCAGCTATAAAACTCACCTTCCCGCCGACTACAAGCGGGGCCGGGTGGTAGGTCTGGGCCTAAATGCAGTGGAGTTGCAAAGTAACGCTCAATTGGATGAATTTATTATTCATGATCTCAACCAACACCCCACACTCCCTTATCCCGACGCTACTTTTGACGTGGTACTCAATACGGTTTCGATCCAATACTTAATCCATCCCCTAGAAGTCTTTCGGGAGGTGGGGCGCGTACTCAAGCCGGGCGGCTCTCATATAGTCTCTTTCTCCAACCGTATGTTCCCCACCAAGGCGGTTCAAATTTGGCGGGAGCTAAGCGAATTGGAGCGGGTGGTGCTAGTCAAGCAATATTTCACGGAGGCTGGTCTATTCGAGCCACCGGAGGAGTTTGAGGAGATTGACCACCAGCACCATAGCGGTGGCTTTTTGGCACTGCTCTATGGTTCCAAAGACCCTGTCTATATTGTTTCAGCTAAAAAACTAAGCAGAAACGGCTAATATTGTGTTGCTTCAACACAAGGTCAAGAAGGTGTTTGAGATCGAAAACGTTACCAAACACTTTTATGACCGCTTTCAGAAAGAACACGCCGCTTTTCTCAAATTCATTTTGGGCTTTGAGGTGCAAAGTGAGCGTGAGTGGTACGCTTCTCTTATGCTCAACCGCTTGATGTTTATCTATTTTATCCAAAAAAGGGGCTTCTTAGACCACGATACCGACTATTTGCGTCACCGCTTACAGCGGTTTCAACCTAGCGGTGGTACGACTAGTCGAAGTGGTAATTCTCAGGGCTTCTACCACCAGTTTTTGTTGCGTCTCTTTCATGAAGGTTTGGGTCAGCAGAGTCGTTCCCCAGAGTTAACCGCTTTGTTGGGTGAAGTGCCTTATCTTAAAGGCAGTTTGTTTGATCTACACCAATTGGAACTCAATAATTCGGATATTCAAATTCCCGACGAGGCGTTCGAGCGGATCTTTGCCTTTTTCGATTTATATAACTGGCATTTGGATGAATGTCCGCTCAATGCGGATAACGAGATTAACCCGCATGTGCTAGGCTACATCTTTGAAAAATACATCAACCAAGCGGCCAGCCGCACACAGATGGGGGCGTATTACACCAAAGAGGATATTACTGAATATATTTCCAAGAACACTATCATTCCGTTCCTCTTTGATAAGGTCGGAGTAGAGGCCGAAAATGTTTCGGTTTGGCAATTGCTTCGCGCCCACCCGGAGCGTTATATCTATCCTGCCGTCCAGTATGGGATTAAAACTGAGCTACCGCCAGAGATTGCCATCGGGCTTACAGAGGTTTCTAAACGGAGCGAGTGGAATAAGGCGGCTCCTTCGAACTACGCTCTGCCTACTGAAATCTGGCGGGAGGTGGTGGCCCGTCGCAAACATTACGCGGAGATTTATGGCAAGTTGGTAGTGGGTGAGATCTATTCGATTAATGGTCTGATTACCTACAACTTGAATATTTGCCAATTTGCTCAAGATGTGGTTGAGAATTGTACCGAGGCACTCTTTCTCTGGTCCTTCTATCAGGCACTTGCCAATATCAAGGTGCTAGACCCCACGTGTGGCTCTGGGGCGTTTCTCTTTGCCGCGCTCAATCTACTGGAGTTGCTCTACGAAGCCTGCCTCGAACGGATGCAGCTTTTTGTTTTTAAGTCCAAAGCCCACGAGATTGAAGCCGCGCCTATTTATAAAAATTTTGAAGATTTGTTGCAAATAGTAGCACATCACCCGAATCGTCGCTACTTTATCCTGAAGACCATTCTTACCCAAAATCTCTATGGGGTGGATATAATGGTCGAGGCGGTCGAGATAGCCAAGCTACGTCTCTTTTTGAAATTGGTAGCGCAAGTCGAAAAAGTGGAGCAACTTGAGCCTTTGCCAGATATAGATTTCAATCTTCGGGTGGGCAATACACTGGTGGGTTTCGCTACCGTTGAGGAGGCTAAAACTGCGTTCAAGTGCCAGTTTGATTTTGAAAGGGCTACCTCAAAGCACAAGCAGGGGGTGCAGTTAGCCGAATTACAGGCGGAATTGGATCGCTACTTGGCTGGAGAATATGGGATTGATCCACACCATCTAACCAAGGAGGGGGAGTATGAGGCTAAGTTAAAGGAGTGGCGTACTTCTCACCTGCCTTTTCACTGGTTTGTGGAGTTCTATAGTATTATGACCCAAGGCGGCTTCGATGTGATTATCGGCAACCCACCTTATGTCGAATATAAGACGGTTTTGAATAACTATACCGTTAAGAATTATGGTACGGAAGAATGTGGTAATCTTTACGCCTTCGTTATGGAACGTTCTTTGGTCTTGAAAACCAGTGCTGGTAGATGTGGGATGATTGTTCCTATGAGTGGGCATAGCACCAACCGGATGCAGGGGTTAGTTAAACAGTTTTATGATAAAGCTAGTCTACTTCACCTAATGAATATCAGTGGGGATGCTCATCCTAGTGTTTTGTTTCCAGGCGTAAAATTCCGATTAGCTATATTTCTTTATACTTGCACTGGAAAAGGAAAAACAATATTTACCACGCGCTATACTAAATGGTTTCACGATGAAAGAGAGTCTCTTTTTAGTAGTAATCTAATCTATACCCCCCTCGCTGATAGACCTTATGGTTTAATACCTAAAATTTCTGGTACTATACACCGCAACCTGATGACAAAGCTTCTGCAAACAAATTCTGAATTTGGGTTACAGTCCGGCGGAAAGGTGATCTATTATCATAATGCTCCGGTTAGTTGGATACGCGCCCATCCTTTTATTCCCTACTTTTATAGTGAAAGAGATGGCGAGAAAGCATCCACCCAATTAAAGCCACTCTACTTTTACACCGAGACACAAGCGTTAGCCGCATCAGGTCTCCTTTGTAGTTCCTTGTTCTTTATCTGGTGGATTACTACTTCGGATTGTTACCATCTAAATAAAAGGGAGATAGAGCATTTCCCTTTGAGTTTATCAGATACTCAACTTACTAGTCGTCTTGCTGAAATTTCAAAGCTATTAATAGCAGATTTCAAAGCTAATTCCAAGAGACGAGTATATGTTTATAAGACTAGTGGACGAGTCGAATATGATGAGTTTTATCCAAAATTGTCCAAGCCCCTCATAGATCAAATAGACCAAATACTGGCCCAACACTATGGCTTCACGGAAGAGGAATTGGATTTTATCCTCAATTATGATATAAAATACCGAATGGGTGTGACTAATCAACCGACGGAGCGGCATCCCACGGAGGGGTGTGGCTAATCAACCTACAGAGCGGCATCCCACAAATCCTGACCGGGACTTGTAGGATGCCGCTAATTGACACCAAATCAGGCTGCGTTTGCCTCGGAAGTGGTGGTTGTCTCTTGCACTGAGCTTTGGGTCAACTTCTTGTTACTTGTTTGTGTCCAAACTAGCACTCCAGCCGAAATTATTAGTAAGGCCAGTTGTGCTGCGGTAGTCTCCCAAGTGGGATAAATGCCCAAGAAACTAGATTCGGGTAGGTAGCCTGGGCTAGTGGCAGGTAAGACTCCGGCCACTTGCAGGGCATGGATACCTGTTCCAATAAATTTGAAGCCCACATAATAGATCAGAATACTGGCTATTAGGAAGAAGGGCCGCAGGGGTAGCTTCATCCCGATTACTAGTATCAATACTGCCAGTGCTAGTAGGGTGACTAAGCCGATGGTCAAACCAATTAGCAGGTCGCTGAGCGAAATCGAGGAAGCAATGCCCATATAGAGTAGTGCAGTCTCGGCTCCTTCGCGGAAGACGGCTAGGAAAGCCAGCAAGCCTAGGGAGAAGGCACTGCCAGTGGCTAGGGCTGCGCCACTTTTGCTCTTGATATAGTGCTGCCAAGAATTCATATTTGATTTATTGTGGAGCCAGTAGCTCATATAAAAGAGCATGGCTGCTGCTACTAGGCCAGTGGTTCCTTCCAGCACTTCCCGATTGGTTCCAGCACTCGCCGCTCCTGAAAAGGCCACTTGCATTATGATTGCGACTACAAGGCTGGCCCCAATGCCCAATCCGGCCCCAGTCCAGATCAGCTTACGCTTATCGGCATTGCCACTGCGGCTCAAGAAGGCAAGTAGCGCGGCTATAACCAAGAGAGCCTCCAACCCTTCGCGTAATAGCACGGTGGTTGCTTCAAAAATACCGTAGTTATTGCTTTCTAGGTAAGGAGTCAAGGCGTTTTTGAGTTGACTAAGGGTGGTTTTGGCTCCGTCTAAATCCGGTGGGCTACTTTCCAGTTGGGCGTAAACTCGCGCCACATTATTCTCAATTGCGCTATAGGTGGTGGCAGATTTGGCCGCGACATAAGTTTCAAGGCTCGGCCATTCGCGCTGAAAGTCCTTGAGGGCAAGGTTGGCCTGTTCCAGTTTGTTAGCGGCAATAGCACTGCTGGCACTATCAAGGTATTCTACTAGTGCTTTGAAGGTAGGTGTCGTGGTGGCGGCAGTAGTCGCAATAGTATTTGGCTGAGACTGTCCCGCTCCACCCGTTATAAAGCCGAAGTTCACCTGCTCTAGTTTTTTGAGGGCTTCTAAGGCTCTGGTGGCCTCGAAAGGCTGAAGATTGAAGGCGATTTTTACCTCACCCATTGCATCCTCGATGGCATTGTAAGCCGGGAGGAGTTGCGCCTTCACCTCATCTTCTAGGTTGGGCCAGCCCGCGTCAAATTTATTGTAGGCCGTCTCTGCTCCGGTTTTGTCGCCCGCCTGTAGTTGAGTGATGGCCTTTTCGATATTTTGACTAAGGGTGCGTAGGTCATCTTGGGTTGAGGCTGCTCGTACCGTTATTGCCCCTAGCAACATTCCACCGACTATTCCAAGCGTAGCTAGGGCTAATAGAAGAAGCTTTTTTCGCAAGCTTAGAGTAGGGTGAGACCAGCTACGACCATAAATCCTTACAATTCGAGTTCTGTTGGCGATCATATCGTCCTCTTTTCAAAGTCTAAAAACCAGTACCATTTTTAGCATCTGTTATACCTATAGGTTAGTATAGGCTAATACCGCCTAGTTGTCAAGTCTTGCTTTTTATTTTAACCTTAATTGCCATTTGGTTAAATTTGCATAATATGGTATGCTTTATAAGGGTCTTTTGAATTGGCCTTTTGGTTTGATAAGAACTAATTAGTCAGGGGAGAATTATTTTAATGTTGCCGAAAAGTTTGGTTAAGTTTTCAGGCCGTATGGCTTTAATGCTGGTTTTGCTAAGTTTGGCTCTTTTAGTTTTACAAGCCTGTGGCCCTAATCCTACGGAGGTACCCACTGTTACGCCAAAACCCTTGGATAGTAGCAGTAAAGTAGATAGCCTCTTGCTTGAAATCTTTCTTAGATATACCACTACCGAAGGTGCAGAGGCCGACAAACAGAAGGCGGCGGTGGATTTTGCCCGTGAGCAGGGTCTTATCAACAAAAAAGACGAAGTGCAATTTGAGTTGGAGTTGGACGACCCGACTAACACGACTGCGGTTAGCGAGAAGGTAAAGACGATGGGCGGGCGTGTGATTGACAGCCCCAACATCGAGGGTACGGTCAAAATGCGGGTGGCAGTACCTGTAACTACTTTTATTACTTATGCTAACTTGTCTAGCAAGGATAATTTTCTGCGCGACCTTGCCGCTTTTCAAGGCGTGAAAAATATTCAGATTGTGCTGGCGAAAAACCTGCAGGAGTTGGGGAATTTGCCCGAAACCAAAGAGGCTCTCTTGAACCTTTACCAGACTAGCAAAAACGAGGGTGTTAAGGTGATGGGGGCCGATAAGTGGCAGGCGGCTGGTTTTAAGGGTAAAGGTGTTAAAGTAGGAGTGGTTGACGGCGGTTTCAGATATTACCAAGACTTTTTGGGTAAGACTCTGCCTGTTAATCTGGCTGTCCGCGACCAGAGTAGCGTAAATGGCGAAGATCCTACCATTGACGAAACGGTACACGGTACGGCGGTGCTGGAGATACTCTACTCTTTGGCTCCTGAAGCCGAATTTTATCCGGTCTCAGTAGATCCTACTGACAACGAGATTGCCGATGCCCTAGATTATCTGGTAAGTAAGGGCGTACATTTTATCTCTATGTCGTTGGGTGGGCATGGTTCCTCTGGTGAAGGTATGGAACCGCTCAATCGTAAGATTGATAAGCTGCGGCAGGATAAGGGTATTATCTTCTTTATTTCATCGGGTAACGAGGGGAGCAGTCACTACGCTGGTCTTTTTGACCCGGACGCACAAGGCTTTCATCAGTGGTTACCGGGGGTGAATCGTCTAGGAGTGGGCAATGCGGCGGGGGTTCCCTTTGATAGCTCTATAATTTTAAGCTGGGAACAATGGAGTGCCAAGACCCGCACCGACCTTGATCTCTTCCTTGAAGACAAAGATGGCAAAACCCTTATCAGCAGTACCAACGATCAACGTAGCCGTGAACCACGCGAATATTTTCCGCTTAGGCTTCGCCCCGGTACGGCTTATTACTTAAAAGTACGGCTCAAGCCCAATACCACCCAACCTGCTGCGCCGTTCCGGCTCCATATTTTTACGCACGATCTTTTACTCCAGTTTTTCACCCCGGTGATGTCTGTCGCCAATCCTGCGGATAGCAAAGGGGCTTTTGCAGTTGGGGCGGTAGAATGGAACACCAATAATATTGCTAATTACAGTAGCCAAGGGCCACTACCCAATGGGGTTTTCAAGCCGGAGCTTTCGGCTCCGACTGGTGTCTCTAGTGTGGCCTATGCTGAAGAAGGCGAAAGTGCTTTTAATGGTACTAGCGCGTCTTGTCCTGAAGCGGCGGGATTGGCTGCTCTTATCAAGAGTGCTAACCTAAAATTGAGTTCAAACGAATTGGCTCAAGTGATCCTGCAAACGGTGAAAGACCTTGGCCCAAGTGGGCCAGATACGATCTATGGCTATGGACGCTCTGATCTGACCGGGCTTACCCCCGGCGAAATCAGTTTGAAGAGTAATCCACCTTCTCCGCCTGCGCTTGATCCTAACCCGGATCTAAATGTGAAAATCTCTAATCGGTTTCCGTCGCCTAACGTGGTGCCGGTTACATCCAAGCCCACTTCCACTAGCGCGACTAATCGTTTGGCTTCAGCGACACCTCGACCTATTGCTACCAAGGCGGTTGCTCCGACTCCTACTACGCTACCCGATCTGACCGCTCTACCTGCTAGTTCGGTGACTTTCCGGGATGATTTCCAACTCACTAGTAGCGGCTTGCCTAATAATGGGGATACTTTCTATGAGAAGGGCTCCTATAAGATTAAAGCCTCCCCTAACCAACTGATTTGGGTGACTTATCCCAATATGGAAGAGATTCAGGCGTTTACGGCGGAAGTAAAAGTGCAGGGTATTGAAGGCAATAGTGGGATTTACGGCTTGGTCTTCTGGTTACAATCGCCTACCGATTATTATCTTTTGAGTGTGACGGGAACCGGGCTGCTACAGGTAAGCCAATTTAGTGCTGGAGAGTGGAAAGAGTTAATTGGCTGGAGTGCCTCGCCTAGTTGGAATAATGGTGGCCCGAACGTGGTGCGCCTGCTTACTACTGGCAATCAATTGAGTGTAGGCGTAAACAACAAAATGGCTAAGACTACTCAAGCCAGCGGCAGTGGCAGTATTGGCTTTGCGGCAGCGGGATACACTCAAGCGATCAATGCTCTTTTCAGCGATTTCAGGTTGCTTAATCGGGGCTAGTGGGGTTCTGTGGGAGTGCGGCTCCGTCCGCCGATTATCGCGGTATGATGTTAAAGAGAAAGTGAGTTTTGACGGCTACCCACAGCAGGCTAATCGCGGCAAGTTCGGCTAAGCCATAGAGCAGGTAAGGTAACTCTAAGAAGCCGGGTATATTGTAAATTAGCACGATTAAGACTAGGTGCATCGAGTAGACATATAATCCGGCCTCTCCGATTGGTACTAGGAACCAACCGAACAGGTCTCGTAGCGGTATCCAGAGCCAACTAGCCAGCAGGTAAAAGGCTTGAAGATAGAGTGAGACCCCTAAAATTCGCGGCAACGGTAGTCTACCTTTATCGTTCATTTCAGCCAAGACCGAGCGATAGTTGAGACTGTCCAAGAAAGATTGTTGCGCCCAACCCGCTTTATCCAAAAGGAAGAAGATCAGGAGCAGAACGGCGGTTATGCTGATGGTGGTAAAGTAAAGTTTGCGCCACTGTGGTTTAAACCAGGTAGCCAAACGTTCCCGGTAGTAGCCAATTACTAGCCCACTTACGAAAATGGTCTGCCAAGCGGCAAACGGGAAGTTGGATTGGAAAGGTAGACTGAATTGGTTAGGATAGTAGAGATTACCCAGCCAAACCAGCCAAGAAATAGCCAATACCAACCGTACTTTACCCTGCGTAAGCAGGTAAAAGATGAGGGGAGCCAGTGCCAAGAATAAGACATACATTACCATTATCGAGCTACCGTGGTAGGCGAAGTGGAGGGTTAGGGAACCCACTATCAGTTCAACCGGGTCTTTAATTGTAATCCAATCACGTTCGGCCCAAAGCTTTAGGGGGGTATAGGTTGCCAGTGCGGTAAAGAAGAGGGTGAGACCCACCGTTAGCCAATAGAGCTTGACTACCCGTTGTAAAATTTTAGAGATAGACTTTCCTAAACCCTCTTTGGCAATCGTTTTACAATAGACAATCCCCATAACGAGGCCAGAGATAAAAACGAAACCTTCGGCGGCGGAGATAAAGAACTCACCTTTAGCCGTAACAGCGTAGAGCCACGTATCCGGGCCAAAGAGACCGATGTGGTCAATTGCCATTACAAAGAGACAGAAACCTCGCAGCAGGTCAAGGCGTGTGTCTCGTCCGCCGCCTTTGGCAGGGCGATAGCTCCAAGGCCAAGCCAACCGGAGGGGAGGGCGGAGGGCAATTGTGTTATTTGCTGAACCAACATTTAGCATATATTAGTTCCTTCTCTCTACCTAATCTATCCTTATCAACTACTACCCATTTGAAAAATTTTACGTTGCAAATCCTAAAAGCTTCTTAAAACGTTCTAACTTGATTGTAACGCTATTCGATGTTCGGTAGGATAGAAAAATTTAAATTTTTTGTAAATTTTTCTATACATTTAATTTCCGCTTCGTCTCTTTAGTTTGTTGCTGTAAAATTTGAGAGAATAGGCTAATTTGTTCTATAAAATTTTCTTGACTTATTTGGTGCAAGAATTATGCCACTTTAGTACCTGAAACTCCACTCATCTTATGACCGTGACGTTACCCTTACGTAACCTCTCCTCTGCTCTCAAAGGCTTTCGGCTAACGCCACCTTTATCTCATAGCTGATAAATTCGGCTGTGCTAGGTTTCTTCACCAAATTTAAACTTGACAATCTCTATACAGGAAGTTATACTTAGCAGTAGTAGATAAAACTAACGAAAATTAAATATTGCTCTTATCCAGAGAGGTGGAGGGGAAAAGGCCCTGGGAAGCCCGGCAACCAACAAGTAGTGTGTATGGTGCCAATTCCGGTACTACTTACTAACCAAGTAGTCGCAAGATAAGGGAGTTATTCTCGACTTAATAAAGTCGGATTAACTGGAGAAACGAAAATTCCAACCCCCTTATCCAACAGATGATAAGCGGGGTTTTTTAGTTTCCCATAGTCAAATTGGCGGTAACTGGTTTTGGGTTAGAGCATTAGCCAGACAGAAAAGAGGAATTTAAACATGCCTTACAACTCAAGCGGAGATTTTGTGCTTTCAACCTTCGGCACTCAGGTTAAAGAGAGTTTTGTGGATCTTTACAACGTCTGCGTGGCCGGTCAGGGCGGACTAGCCCGAGTTCTCTACTTTTTTAATCAGCAGAACCAGATTAGCACCGAGCAGGTAGTGGCACTCTATCTACTTTTAATGAGCAGAGCTTACGGTTGTGCTACTTGGGAACGGGCTTGGGAGCGGGCTATCGAAAATACCGATATTGCACCCTACCTAGTACCTGCTCAGTCCGCCGAAGTAGACCTGTTAGAACCTGCCGAGGTAGCTAATCGGCTCTTGGCAGAATTAGGCTTTTAGGAATAACATGACTATCATAACCCTTACCACTGATTTTGGAGAGCAAGATGGTTACGTCGGGATAATAAAAGGAGTAATCCATAGCATTAACCCTAGTGCTACAGTTATAGATATTTCACACCTTGTCGAACCGCAAAACGTTTTACAAGGGGCCTTTCTATTACACATCTCTCATAACCATTTTCCTTCTGGTACGATCCATCTGGCAGTAGTTGATCCAGGTGTAAAGACCGAACGCCGCACTATTTGTTTGGAAGTACCGAACGTCGGATTTTTTATCGGGCCGGATAACGGCCTCTTTTCCTATATTCTCAATGGTTATCCCAATGCCGTTGCTCGTGAGCCAGTTAACCCAGCCTACCATCGCCACTTGGTCAGTAGCACCTTTTATGGGCGAGATGTCTATGCTCCGGTAGCCGCCCACCTCTCAAAGGGGGAACCGTTTGAACAAGTGGGGCCACTGGTGGATCTGACCGAAGTGGCCTGCTTTGAGGATCTTTGGCCGCAATGGGAGCAGCAGGGGAAGAGACGAGTTTTGCAGGGCTATGTCCGGCATATAGATCACTTTGGCAATATTATCAGTAATATTCATCCCAGCCAGTTAGAAAACCTTTCCGCCGAAGAACTCAAGGGCTTGAAGGTCTATGTAGATTACAATTCACCTAACTCTAATCGAAAAGTTCGGCTAGAGACTACTGGACTCAAAGCCAATTATGGCGAGGGTACAATTAATGAGTTAATCGCGCTCTATGGCAGCAGCGATTTTCTGGAATTGGCGCGGGTGAGCGGTTATGCCGCCTTTGAAAAATTAGGCATGAAAGTCCAAGACAGTTCAGCGGTGAGGTTTAGTTTCAAACAACCCGTCGTGGATATTGGTCTACCTTTCATTGTGGAAATTTAACTATTTAGCAGACTTCGAACCACTCGTGTGACGGGGCCACTTCCAGCAAGGCTTAGGTTTCTTATTGGAGGCGGCTCTCTCTGGTCAATTTATCCCCCAATCTTGTAAAGAAAACTCCATTTAGCTAGGGGTTGTTCTATACCAAGCTTGACCCCCAAATGAGATGCTGATTGGTTTTAGCGGAACTATCTGGTAAAATAGAAGAAAGTTTGTTTAAGCAAAACTTGGTTTTGGGGGTCACTTTATGACTATATCTATCGAAATGTCCGAAGGGCGGCAGCGCAAGGCCAAAGAGTACGCTAATCTGCGCCGTGTACTCTTCTTTGTAAATATGGCAATTGGCCTAAGTGGTCTACTGGTAATGCTCTTCACTACGCTCTCCTTGCGACTCCGGGAGGCATTGGAAAGTTGGAACGCTAACCAGTGGGTTATAGTACCGCTTTATATGCTACTCTTTGGCGGAGCCTATGCTCTGCTGACTTTTCCCTTGAGTATTTATAGCAGCTACTATCTGCCACGCAAATACGGACTCTCCCACCAGAATTTTGTCAATTGGCTGCTGGATTTGGTCAAAGGCTTAGTAATTGCTGGGCTACTTGGATTCCCGTTGGTAGAGTTGCTCTATTTTGGGCTACGGTGGTTGCCAGAGTGGTGGTGGTTGGTGGGGGGTATCTTCTACCTCTTTTTTGCGGTAGTAATGGTCAATTTGGCTCCGGTGTTGATTATGCCCCTTTTTAACAAATTCATTCCGCTGGAAAACGAGGAGCTTAAAGCTCGTTTGTTGCGGTTGGCAGAGCGAACCGGGGCACGGGTCAAAGGGATTTACACCATGGATTTTAGCCGCCGTACCAGTGCCGCCAATGCGTTTGTGGCAGGTATCGGCAATACTCGCCGGATTGTGTTGGGTGATACCCTGACCCAAAATTATACTCCTGACGAAATCGAAGTGATTATGGCCCATGAATTAGGCCATCATGTTCACGCCGATATTTGGCGCGGGATTGGATTGGATGCGGCAGTCACCCTTGTAGGTCTTTTTATCACCAATCTAATTTTGCAGGCTACCCTACCGACCTTTAGCTTCCGCAATGTGGGAGATGTGGCCTCTTTTCCGCTCCTCATTTTGGCACTTTCGGCTTTTAGTGTAATAACCATGCCGCTCAGCAACGGTTTTAGCCGCAACCGTGAAAATGCCGCCGACCGTTACGCCTTGGAGACTACTGGCAATGCCCCGGCTTTTGTCTCCTCGATGAAAAAACTGGCTAACCAAAACCTAGCCGACCTTAATCCGCCGGGCTGGGCTGTCTGGTTCTTCTATACTCACCCGCCAATTGCCCAGCGGATAGAGCGCGGCGAAGCTTTTGCCCACCAGAAGGGCATCAATCTTTACCCGATGGCTGGTTCGCCTGCTACCGAAGAAAGTGCGTAAGATGTATGTTTAGCAATAATGCCCTCCGCATAATGCGAATACGAGGTTTTGACGTAGAATTAGAGGTAACGACCCTTCTACTGATTGCTTTGTATGCTTTTCCTCTGGCTACTGGCACTTTTCCTCATCAATTCCCTTTTTGGAGTGCGGTTGAAATTTGGATGGCGGCAATTCTAATTGGGGTGATGATTGTCGGCTCTATTTTGGTACATGAATTGAGCCATGCCTTCAGTGGTTTAGCGTTAGGGGCGCAAGTGCAGCGTATCCGGCTCTTTATCTTTGGTGGTCTTACCTATTTTTCTCAGGGGCCAAAGTCGGAAGGTCGTCACTTCCTGATTTCGATAGCCGGGCCACTTTCTAATCTGGCATTGGGGGGTCTTTTTTGGTTAGGCCAAAATTTTGCTGAAGCCTCTAGTGTGCCGCAGGTTATTTGCCAGTATTTGACCCTCGTCAATTTTGGGTTGGGCATCTTTAATCTGATACCGGGCTTTCCTATGGATGGTGGGCAGGCTTTACGGTCAGCCATTATTATTGTGACCCACCGCGTAGCTTTGGCGGCACTGGTAGTAGCGGTCTCCGGTTGTCTGGTGGGTGGCTTGTTGGCGACTGGAGCGGCCCGGTCTTTGATTAGCAACGATCTGCTTGGTGCAGTTTGGATGGGGCTAATTGCTTTTTGGATTATCGGTGGTTCGTTGCGGCAATACTGGGATCTTCCCGATTACCTGCCGCGCTACTGGTTGCCCCGTCTGCTCTGGAACTGGCGACCTGCCCTCGCTCCTTCTGTTCCGGTAGAGGTTGCGCCTCCCTCGGATAAGGTCTTGGTTGGTCAGGTAATGAGCCGGGTGAAAGCGGTTTACTTGCCATCCACCATTGTTAGCCACTTTCTACAGGATTCGGAGGCCCGTAACTTGTTGCTGATCGAGGATGCGGCGGTGTTACAAAGCGGTCACTTATTTGGACTGGTCACTCGCGCCATGGCTTTGGCTGTGCCACCTTCCCAGCGAGAAGTGGTTCAGCTTTACCAAATTCTAGCCCCTTCTAGTCAGTTTATCGCGCTTGGGATCAACGATGATTTAAGCCTAGCAATTCAGGCGATGAGTGCTTACCCCGACCGTCCGGTGACAGTATTTGAATCTAGCGGAGAATTTGCCGGATTAATTACTCGCGCCGATTTTGAGCTTTACTTACAGACAGCCTCAAATAGCTCCAGTACTACTCCTTATTCTAGGCCAACTAATCCTTACCGTTAATTCGAGAATTATTAGAAATTTGGGTTTTATAATAAATGTTCTGGTTCTTAGTAGGTGGTGCGCTAGTTCTGTTGATTTTAGGGTGGGGCTTAACCTTGCGGTCTGGGCGTAACACCGCCAGTGCTGGTTTAGGCCGAGTGCGGGTGGTCTATAGCGATACGGGAGGCTGGGAAAAAGTATCGGAACCGCTCTATTCCGAACGCTACGGGCTAACTGGTCGGCCCGACTATGTGGTTCGTAGTCGTGAGGGAGTGGCGGCGGTAGAAGTGAAACCGCTCCGCCATTCCGAAAAACCTTACGAAAGTGATTTGTTTCAACTGGCCGCCTATTGTCTTTTGCTAGAGGAAGATTGGCTGGAATCCCCCACTTTTGGTTTGCTACGGTACGCCGACCGCACTTTTCGGCTCGAATGGAGTGCTGAGCTTCGGGCTGAATTACTGGCTGTAATTGATGAAATGCGCGAGTTAATGTGCCAGCCAGCCATCTTGGGCGAGTCTATGCCCACTCCTCAACACGATATGACCGCCCGTTGCTACGCTTGCGGCTTCCACTACGTCTGTTGGCCTAGTCGGAAAAATTAGCCAATGATCTTATTAACCCGTACTCGTACAATTTGACGGGGATCCTCCGTTTGGTGATCGGTGTAATCGTTCCCGGTATATTTCCGGGCGAGTTTATCTATATGTTCCTCGGCCCCTTCTCTGGTTATCTCGGTTACTTCCCCAATGACCGAAACCCGGTTATATGGATTTTTCAAATCGAAGATACTGAGTGCTACATTGGGATTTCGGCGTAAATTGGCGAGCCATTTTCTACTCTTGGCTCCGTTAATCAAAATATCCTCACCCTCTATATCTACCCAAGTAGTAGTAGAGCGCGGTGTACCATCTTTGCCTAAAGTTGATACGGTTACAAAATTCGATCCTTCAAAGAGCTTGCGTTGCTCTGGTTTAAAATTGGGCATCTCATTTCACCTTTTAATTATCGTTTATTTGCTTTGAGAGATCATCCTGCAAATTTCGTGCCACCTCTTCTTGGCCTTTGAAGCGGCTTGGTTTTTATCTCAGGCCGTTGAGAATAGTAGTACAATTACGCTGGATAATCAACTTTCCGCGCTATGTGGGTGGAGCAATGGAATCATGGAATCGGGTGCGCGTCAATTTTTTGCGTCAGAGGTGTGGAAAGGAAAACTAGGTTACAACTCGCCTAAAAAGCGGTGTTTTCTAACTAAATCGGGATACAGGAAGATCAACTGGCGGAGCAGCATCCTACAGATATACCCTTTGAGGAGATTTTTGGGTTAGGGCCAAGATTGTAGGATGCTGCTCCGTCAGTTGATCTTCCTGAGCGGCGATCTTGACGCACACCCCATGGAATTGGAATCTACCCTGTTTGACAGGGTAGGCTGGCTAGGGTATAATTCTATTTCGCTAGTGCAAAAGAATTGGATTTAAGAAGTAGGAAAAATAGCAGGCATTATAAATCTGGAGGAAAGAGTTAAGTGGTAAAGATCAGATTGAAGCGGATCGGTTCTAAGAAAAACCCGATTTATCGCGTAGTCGTAGCTGAAAGCACTTCGCCTCGCGATGGTCGCTTCATCGAAAGTATCGGCTTTTATAGTCCCACCGCCCAACCTGCCGAGGTTAGACTGGACGTGGAACGAGCTAAGTACTGGATGAGTGTTGGGGCGCAGCCTAGTGATACGGCAGCTTATCTATTAAAGACTCATGGTGTTGCCGTTCGGGGCCAGCTTAAAGAAGCCCGGGCTGATGCGGTTGAATCTACCAAGTAAATTATTTAGCTACGACTGAGGCGACCCCCTAATGAAAGATTTGGTTCTGTATATGGCGCAATCGTTGGTGGACGATCCCAACGCCGTTCAAGTTCGCCAGATTGAAGGCACTCACTCGGTGATTATCAAATTGGCCGTTGCGCCAGATGATATGGGTAAGGTGATTGGAAAGCAAGGCAAAATTGCCAAAGCCATGCGTACCCTCCTCACTATTGCAGCGGCTCGCGAAGGTAAACGGGCCACTCTTGAGATTCAGTCCTAGCGGTGTGGAGAAATTAAATCTAATTATCAAAACCTGTTTCTTGTTCAAATAACCGGGAACAGGTTTTGGTGTTATCAGGAAGAGGTTTATGCCGGAGCAAAGAAAGCCCAGACCGGAACATCGTTACGACCGAACCAATAGTCCTAAGCGTCGGACAAATGCTGGCCCTCATACTTCCCATACCACTTTTCGCTCTAGTCAGGCCACTTCAATCCCTAACTCTTCTCCGCCTTCGCCAAGTTCTCCTAAAGTTGCATCCCAAGTCGAACTACCAGCCTTTGACTTTTTGGCTACCGAGTTGCAATATGTAATTGTAGCGGAAATTTCGGCCCCTTTTGGGCTAAGGGGAGCGGTCAAAGCCAATATGCAGACCGATTTTCCAGATCGCTTTGAGCGAATGGAAGAAGCTTTTCTAGCTGCCCCACACTCTCCGCTTAACGCCCCTCGCGAGTGTTATAAGTTGTTGTCGGCTAGGGTGCAAAACGAGAAGCAGGTCATCCTGCGGTTTGAAGGTATTACCAAGACTGAGCAGGCCGAGAAATTACGGGGCTATACCGTCGCTGTACCTCGCTCTGAGGTGGTAGAGTTGTCCGAAGGTGAATATTATATCTTCCAAATTATCGGGCTAGAAGTTTATACCGTTGAAGGCGAATACATCGGAAAAGTGGTCAATGTAGAGCAAATGACCTCTAACGACGTTTATTTCGTGCGCGGCCCCAAATCCTCAAAAGATATTCTGCTACCGGCGATCAAGGATGTAATCAAGCAGGTTGACCTTGAGGCTAAGCGCATCACTATCGCTTGGATGGAGGGGCTTATCTAGCCTAAATCAGCCACTGAGGGCTTGGCAGTTCTAGTTCAGGCTCCGCCTTATAAGACGTTACTTCACCCGGCTCCATTTTAATCTCGTCCAGTAGTTCCCTTACAGTTCGGCCCACACCGGGATGTACCAAATCTGGGGCTATTTCGGCGAGGGGTACAAAGACAAAGCCGCGCCCACGCATACGTGGATGCGGTAGTTGCAACCGTTCTTCTTCTAATACTATGTCATCATAAAAGAGAATATCAATATCGAGCGGGCGAGGGCCATTCCTAAATTCATACTCCCGCCCCAACTCAGCTTCAATTTGCTTTACATAATCTAACAAAGCTAGGGGCGTATATGAAGTTTGGGCTTCGGCTACCATATTAAGAAAATTAGGTTGGTTCAGGTAGCCCACTGGAGCCGTTTCATATAGGCTAGAGAGTTGTGTTAAATATAAACGCTCGTCGGCCTGCAGACGCTGCAGTGCCTCATTTAGATTGGCCCGGCGATTCCCTAAATTTGCGCCTAGTGCCAAGTAGACCATGTGATTTAATGAGCTTCTTCTCTTATCTAACTCTAACAAAGCATTTTCCTCCAAAATCAATCTAACCCTTGATTTTCAAAAAGGATTTAATCGGTTTTAACTGATTTTAGCTATGAGACCGGAAATTTATTTCCGGTCTCATTTGAAAGTAAGGGTTTAGCTTCCGGCTTTTAAGATGCTACGTGCCACGACTAGCCGTTGAATCTGCTGCGTACCCTCATAAAGTTGGGTGATTTTGGCATCGCGCATATGGCGCTCCGCCGCATAATCTTTCATATAGCCGTAGCCACCAAAGATTTGCAAAGCGTTGGTGGAGACCTCCATCGCAGTATCACCCGCGAAAAGTTTTGCCATACTGCTCTCTCTCGCACAAGGGATACCTTTTTCACGGAGGTAAGCGGCCCGTAAGGTTAGTAGACGGGCGGCATCAATCGCGGTTCCCATATCTGCCAACATAAACTGAATCCCCTGAAATTGGGTGATGACCTTGCCGAATTGTTTGCGGGTGTTAGCATATTCGATGCAATCTTCTAGGGCAGCACGGGCAATCCCGACCGCTTGCGCCGCAATTCCAATCCGACCGCCATCCAGTGTCGCCATGCTGATCTTGAAACCATCGCCCTCCTGCCCGATTAAGTTCGAGGCTGGAACTCGCACATTTTCATAGAAGATTTGCACCGTAGGCGAACCTGTAATGCCCATCTTATGAAAAGGTTGGCTGAAGCTAAGGCCCGGCGTACCCTTCTCTACCATCAGCATACTCATATGTTTATGTTTGGCAACCAATTTAGGATTAGTCACCACCGAGGTAACGTAATAGTGGGCTACTCCACCGAGGGTGATAAAAGTCTTGGAGCCATTGATGATATAGCTATCTCCGTCGCGGACGGCGGTGGTAGTGATACCAGCGGCATCACTGCCAGCATCCGGTTCGGTAATGGCTAACGCCCCCAGTTTTTCTCCGCTTGCCATTGCGGGTAGCCACTCCTTTTTCTCTTCTTCGTTACCGAACATGAGAACGGGTTCTGCCCCCAAAGAGATATTTACATCGGCGGCTAGACCAGTGGTGGCACAGGCGCAGCTAAGCTCTTCGATAAACCGCGCAAACAAAACGTAACTCTGTCCGGCTCCGCCATACTCTTCGGGTAGGGAGAGACCCAGCAGGCCAAGTTCACCCATCTTAGCCATTAAATCTTCGGGGAATTGGCTGGTGGCATCAATTTGGGCAGCGCGGGGTTTGACTTCTTTGGTCGCGAAATCCCGTATCATCCGCATAATTTCGCGCTCGGTCTCATTCATTTCGAGGTTAATCTCATCCCTTGAAAAGGCCGCGTCTGGTTTCTGAGTAGTTGACATCATTTTCTCGCTTTCTCTTAGTCTTGTTCTTAACATTGTAACGCATTTAGGTGGAAAAATCCGCTGCAACGAAAATCCCCCTGATTTGTTGGAGTGCTGCTCAGTCAGCCGATTTTTACTGGAAAAATAAAGCAACGTGAGATATAATTCAAGTGGCTTGAGACAAAGGTGAGAATAACGAGTTTTAAGGTAAGTGTAATAAGCAATGG
>JACAUC010000288.1 GCA_013390945.1 Candidatus Chloroheliaceae bacterium | reverse complement strand
GCCCCTACCCGAATTGGTGATACGAAGTTTTGGGCGTATGCAATACGCCCCTACCGATACAACGTATGATTTATTAGGTAATTAAGCTAAAAGGAGTAAGACGATGAAATGTCCAAGTTGTACTACTGACTTAGCTCTGGGAGAACGCCAAGGCTTAGAGATTGATTACTGTCCCAACTGCCGGGGGGTCTGGCTGGATCGTGGAAAGCTAGACAAGATTATCGAACGAAGTGCCAGTCCCGCACCACATACGCAGCAGCAACCTACTTATAACCAAGGTAACCAAGGTTACAACCAGAACCAAGGTTACCAGCAACGTCCTTATCGCGACCATGATGACGACGATGACGATGACCACGACGACCGCTTTGGTGGCGACGGCAAGAAACGAAAGCGCGGTGGCTTCTTGGGAGATTTGTTTGGTTAGACTGTAGTGGGTAGTTGTCAGGCTTAGGGATAAGTAAGACCGCTACTGTGGAAGAACCTTTCCCTAGGTTCCGGCAATTAGTTGCCAGAACCTAGGGAAGAGAGTGTAACGAACTCCTAAAAAGTTAGGCGAACCATGAGTGTTAGATTATCATTCGGTTGAAATCGCCGGATCAACTTGAGCATTGGCGGGTTGAACCTTAATAAAGTGTTGCTCTGGAGCAGCAAGTAATGGCTCCAATTTAAAACCTTCGTCCTGCTGTCCACTCTCCTCCAATTCCTCCCGATAGAGATTCAGCAATTCACGTACACTAGCCTTATCGGTTTCATTTAGGCGGCTCATTCCCACCTTAGCACCCTTAGCCAAACGTCGCTGTATCGCGGCAAGGTCAAGGCCCATCTCTGGTTGCAAACGCAAGTAAACTATTCCACCAGTCATACCACTACAAATCCAAGGGCCGGGATCGCCCAATACCACCGCCCGGCCATTAGTCATATACTCAAAAGCAAAACCCTTGAGGTTGGAACGCGCCCCGATATAGCCCAAAGAATCATCCAACGGCTCGGTAATCTCGCCACCAACCACTACATCGGCCCCACTCAAGCGGATTCCAAAGCGGCTATCAGCATTACCCTGCACAATAAAGAGACCGCGCTGAGCGCCATAGCCAAAACTCTTGCCCACACTGCCATCTATCAGCCTGCCTTGGCGGTTTTTGCCTTTCAGTATCACGACCACGCCACCTAGCGCACTCTTGCCCACACCATCCTGAGCGCCACCTTGAACTACCACCTTTAACGCCCGGCTATTGAAAGCCGCCAAGCCATTGCCCGGAATCGAGCCGCCATTAAGCTGGAGCCTTATCACATCCTCACCCCGCGTTGGCTCCTCGCTCTCGCTAACCCCATGCAAGCCCTCCAGACCACGCTGGCGCAAGTTCTCGGCAAATTTCGGCCCGGCTCCAAAACCTTCGCGGATCAACGCGCCAGCCAAGTGTGTCCCAATCGAACGATCCACTGAGTTAAGCCCCTCGCCCTCATACAAGACTGCATAGCCAGAGGACGAACTAACCTTACCCTTAGCAGAAAGCGAAGAGCGGTTTTTGGCTCTGGCTCCTTGCATCAACTCTTCTTTAACCTGCTGCGTAATCTGGCGGGTCAACTGGCTACTGTTAGCCTCATTGGGAACCACCGCGCAGGGGAAACAGATTTGAGCCTGACGAGAGTGAATCACCGCCGCCTCGCGCTTTGGTTCGATCCACTCCAGCGGCGCAACCAGCATTTCGCCCCAATCTAGCCGCTCCATAGCGCGAGCCTGTACCAGCAAATCGGTGCGTCCTACAAGATCTTGTAAGCGGCGGAAGCCCAACCGGGCTACAATCTCGCGTACTTCCTGAGCCATACCACTGAAGAGGCCGACTAAATTTTGAACGGCTCGCTCTTCTTGCTGCGGAATAAACCGCTTTAGACCGCGCTCTTTGGCCTCTTCTTCCGATTCGATTTGGGTAGCAATGCCGACGTGACAAGTATCTTTCTGGCAGGCCCGGCAAATCGTACAGCCAAGGGCCACCATTGACAAAGTACCAAAGCCGAGCCGATTGGCCCCCAAACAGATCATCTTAACTACGTCGGTAGCGGTCTTCTGACCACCATCGGCCCACAGTTCCACCATCCCGCGCAGCCCGGCTCCAACCAACGCCCGATGTGCTTCCACCACACCCACTTCTGCGGGTAGCCCTACATACTTGAGGGCGTGTGACCTCGCGGCCCCTGTACCCCCATCGAAGCCACTCAACGCAATAATATCGGCCCCAGCTTTGGCAATTCCAATGGCAATGGTGCCAATACCGCTCACCACCGGCACTTTAACTGACACCCGCGCATCCGGGTTAGCCGTCTTGAGTTCACTGATAAACTGCGCCAAATCCTCAATCGAATAGATGTCGTGGTTATTTGAGGGAGAGATTAAATCCACGCCCTTAAAAGCGTTACGCGCTGCCGCCACTTTGTCCGTCACCTTTGAGCCGGGTAGATGACCACCCTCACCCGGCTTGGCTCCCTGCCCAACTTTGATCTCCAACAAATGGGCCGAGTTCAGTAGTTCAATATTTACCCCAAAACGACCACTGGCAATCTGCACCCCGCGCGTATTGTAATAGCGGCCTAAAATCTCTTTGATCTCGCCACCTTCACCATTCAGACTAACCATATTCAGGCGGTTCCCTGCCTCGGCGTAAGCTTTGTAAGCCGTCTCGCCCTGCGAACCGAAAGACATTGAACTGATTACAAACGGCAAACTATGGCGTTCCACCGAAATATCCACTTCATCCGGCCCAATCGGAATTTCCACTTTACCCAACCCCGGATACTTTAGGTCTAACACATGCCGCAGCGAAATCGGGTCTTCCGCTTCCAAAGCTTGTACCATTTGTTCATACTTAATATAGGAAGCCGTACCAGAGGCAGCTTGTCCGGCAGCTTTCCAAATTTTAGGGTAGAGGTGGAAGTCACGTACCAGCTTTGGCTCGGCTTCCCCGGCCATAATACGCCGTCGTTCCTCGCTATCGGTCAACAAAGCTTTCCAACCATAGCCGCCATGTTGTGACCCAGCAAAATTTTTCGTGCCAAAATACCGCTCAATTTCCGGCGCAAGGCCAATCGAGGCAAAGATTCGCCCATAACCCCGCAACTCGTGGATACCCATCGTGCTGATTACTTTTTCTAAACCCTTCTTCAGACCCTCCACCAGATTGCTAAGCCGCTTCTTGATTAGTTGAGGGCGAGCCTCCTCGTCACGAGTCTCGGTTTTGGCTTTGACCGCCGCCGCTTCAAGCATCAAGTAGGGATTAATAGCATCCGCTCCCATACCAAAAGCGACAATCAAGTCGTGCAGGTTCCTAATGCTGGCACTTCGCAGAATAATGCTAGTCTCGCGCCGGAGTGTAGAAGTGGAGGAGGTAGCAATACCTAGACTTGACCGTTGGCCTTTAACCACCGCCGTCCGTAAAGCCTCATCCAACGCCGCTACCACGAGGTGCGGATCGAGCCAATAAACCTGACCAGCTTGGGCCTCGGTATCATCCACAATTACTACTTTTGCACCAGCTTCCACCCCCCGAATGGCCTCGTGGCATAACCGTTCTAATGCCCCGGCAGGTTCCTCATCCAATTGGAAAGTGCTGCTAATAATACAGACCGCTTCTGGTCGGAAACCGTTCTGGGTGACAAACTCTACCAACTCTTCCAGCAAATAAGTATCCGATTGCCGCGCAGTTTCCCAATAGAGGTCGGGGGAGAGGAGTGTATTGTTGCCCGAATGTCCACCCAACAAAATGGGACAACTTAGCTCCACCATGCGGCTAGGACGGGCTTTTTGCTTCAAGAGACTAGCATTGCCACTGCGAGCAAGTGGCCCGGTGCCGGGGCGCGGCCCCGGTAGACCGGAAGTATTTAGCGAGGGACGCGCCCCAAGTGCCACGCGGGTAGAGAAATGCTCAATCTCCCGCTCGCGGTCAATGGCCGGATTGGTCACTACCGCCACATTTTCTTTGAAGAAGTCAGTCAGGTTACGCCGCTCTTTGGTCAGTGCCGCTAGGGGTCCATCGTAGCCCAACGAACCAATCGGCTCATTTCCGGTATCGGCCACAAATTCTATATAGTGCAAATCATCACCGCCCCAGCCCAGTGCGGCCATCAAGACCTCGATCCGAGCATCATCTGGGTGGGGCATCTGGCTTTCGGGTAGGAGTCGGGTAGCCGTGTCATCCCCCGGCAAAACCGTCGGTGGTTGCGAATAAGCAATCAACTTGGCGGTATCTTTCGGTATTACCAGCCTGGCGCTCAATCGCTTGAGGGCTTCCTGCTGCATCCGGGGATAACTCCAAACCACGCTCTCCTCATCCCGTCCGCGAAGCTGAACAAAGATCTTTTCGCCGGGTGCTAACGGTTTCGGATCGCTAAGCATATACTCTAAAGGAAAGAGACCCTTCTCACTGGCAAAGAAATAGGCATCCTCAAGCTGACCGCACCAGAGGGGGCGTAATCCCAGCGCATCTACCGCAAAGACACATTCGTCGTTGTGGCGGGCGATAATTCCAGCCGGGCCTTGGGCAAACGGTCCGAACGCCTGCCGCACAAAGACATACAGATTTTGTAAATCCGGCTCAAGCTGCTTAATCTCATTTACAATAGGGGGAAAAGCAATCTCCATCGCTTCCAGCAGCCCATAACCATATTCATAAATGAGGGTCTCGACCACCCGGCTCAAATCCTGGGAGTCGCTGCTCCCCTCTGGCAATTGTACACCCAACATCCGGGCCTCTTGACGCAAACGGGCGACCGTATTAATTTCACCATTATGACCTAGCACCGGGAAAGGCTGTACACGGAAGAAGCTAGAAACAGTGTTGGTACAATAACGACTATGGCCTAGCGTCGCCACCGAAGCCAAGCGCGGATTACGCAAGTCGGCAAAATAGCGTTCCAAGACTTCAGGGGAGCCACGCAGTTTATAAACTACTGTGCGAAAACTTAGCGAAGCGAAGAGCAGCGGCAAGGTAGCTTCAAGGTGAAGTTGTAGCCGAAAGAGGTCTCGTTCCGCCGCGCCAAAATCAGCAAAACAGACTCCGGCAATTTGCCAGAAGCCCGGTTCCTCCAGTTGGCCCTGTGGCCCCAAGCTAGTGCTATCGGTCTCACCCCGGTGGCAGTAGAGGGTCTTAAATCCAACCGCCTCCAGCTTGCTGACCACTTGACGCATAGTGTCAGCATCGCCCGTTCCCCGTTTGATTAACACATGACCCACCCAAAAATCCTCGCGCCAAGCGATACCGCCATTCTCCCCAAGTTCGCTTAACTTTTGTTCCCACATTTGGCGTGGTATATCCAGCAACACGCCACAGCCATCACCATCGCCAGCCACCATTCCGGCCCGATGGCTCATCTTTATCAGGCCATCGAGTACCCGCGTGACATTCTCGCGCGTGGGGTTATTGGTGCGGTTCACCACCGCCATCAAAGCACAGGCATCGTGTTCGGTGTCAAATACCTCAAAAGAGGCCAAAGATTCCATCTCTGCTTCTTGCTTTAGGTACACTACATTTCCTCCCCATAACTATTAGTTTGTTAGGATTATGCTAAATGCAGATTTTACACTAGTAAAAACTTGAAAGAACGCTAGTAGCACCGATATACCAAAAGCTCCCAACCCAACTTTCCTGAGTGAGAGTACTTACGCTGTACTCAATCTAGTATTTTGCGCCCTAATTCTTGAACTTGGTTAATAGAGCAATTCTTCACAAAGTTGGGATAACTGGAAGTATTATACAATTTATGCCAAATTCGTCAAGCGTTTTTTGGCACATTGCACGAAATCTGGCAAGGTTATCTTATCGCCTTCGGCGACCACCGCTAACCGTGAACATGATTACATCCAAGACAATAACCGCGAGGAGACCCCAAACAGGCGGTTTATAACCAAGCAGTAACAAGACTCCAAAAGAGAGGGTCAAGATTAAATTTATCACAAAGATCAAACAACCCGGTTGAATAGACACTTTTATGCCTTTCTAGTGACCTACCTCACACAAGATATTTAGGTATATTTCAGTACTGGACTTGGACAGAGGTGACTGTTTGAGAGGTGTTTGAGCTTGTGTACCCTTCAAACAGTCACCCGTTTTGAACCTTGCCCTAAAGCAAGTTATCGGGATCTAAATTATGGCGGCGTAAGATTTCGGCTAACTTCTCGGCGCGTTGCCGTTCGACTTCAGTCTGTTGTTTTTCGGCTTCAACCAGTTTTTCGGCAGCATTGGCACGTTGCCATTCGGCTTCAGTCTGTTGTTTTTCGGCTTCAACCAGTTTTTCGGCAGCATTGGCGCGTTGCCGTTCGGCCTCGGCACGTTGCCATTCAGCATTGGCGCGTTGCCGTTCGGCCTCGGTTTCGGTTAGCCTTAGCTGACCATCGGCGGTATAGAGACGTAAGAATTTACCCTCCACGACCAGCCAGCTTTGCAGTTGCTCACTCCACAAGCGTCCAAATTCATCTTTGGTTATCTCCTGAGAGTGTTTGCTTGCAAGTGGTCTGCGCCAACCCACTAGCCGCCCATATTCGCGCCAGCCACCAGTCCAAATACCCGGCAGACTGGGATCAAAGGCAAAATACTCGACTACACCCATTGAGGCATATTGGGCGGGTTTCTCCTCCAAATCTTTCTGCCACGTCGCTTCACTCGAAATCTCAAAAACGACTGGAGGGGGTGGCCCATAGAGACCCACATAGTAGCTGCTCTTACGACCTTTGGATAGCTCTTCTACCACCAGATCCTCAAGCACCATGAGATCGGGGCTTTTAGGTCTCTCCCCATCTATGGAGGTCTGATAAAGATTGATACTACTGCCAATGGCCCTCCTCTGATCGTGATACATCCATTTCAGGACGGCATATAGATAATCAATCGCATTGAGATGTTCCCAATTCTGTCCCACTTCTTCATCCTCTACCTCGTGGGTATCATAATAGCGTTTAATTTCGACATAATCGGTTTGGATGGTCATCGCCCATATTCCTCCCTGAGTGGCTCCCACGTTAATACTTCTGCCTAACGAGCTGTTCCAATTATAACAGATCAAGCTTATTTCTCATAAGCGGCAACGTTCCAACTAAGGCTGTTGCAAAGTCCGAGAGCTATCCAATCTGGCAAGAGTAGTGGTATGTG
>JACAUC010000287.1 GCA_013390945.1 Candidatus Chloroheliaceae bacterium | reverse complement strand
ACATAAGGAAGCGATAGTAGCGATAGTGCCTTTAGTGGCAGCACTCAAAGATCAGGATAGCGATGTGCGAGATAATGCCGCTCGTGCTTTAGAGAAGTATGGTCAACATAAGGAAGCGATAGTAGCGATAGAGCCTTTAGTGGAAGCACTCAAAGATCAGGATGGCGATGTGCGAGGGAGTGCCGCTAATACACTATTCAGGTATAGTCCATATCGCCATATGATAGTAGCGATAGAGCCTTTGGTTACATTACTTAAAGACGAGGATAGCGAGGTGCGAGGAATTGCCGCCATTGTACTAGGCAAATTTGGCAAAGCGGAATTAATTCCAATTCTTTCTGAGGCCGTCATTCGTGATCCAGAATCCGACTCTATTTATTGGGGTAGAGGTCTACTTTATCTTGCTAACCAAGAATATTTTATGGCCCAGCTTGATTTTAGCAAAGCTATAGAGCTTGAACCTTTTGATTATATATACTGGCTGCGAGCTTTCACCTATTTGAAGCAGGATAACAAGCAACCCGAACTGGCAGAACTTGATTTTGGGTCTTGCTATGATACAAAGGAGACCGCTATTATTATCGGGTGGATGGAAGAATGGTGTGCTTTATCCGAAGCAGAACCAACCGCAGACCTAGCCGTCCGCCTTGAAGAATTGGCCTCCCTAGCTAATAGAGACGACAGGTATAACCGTTACGTTGCTCTAGTTTGCCGGAGTGTCGCAACCTTGGTTAGACAAGATTATCAGGAAGCTCGCCAACTTGCCACCGAAGCGGTTTCTGAATCGTCAGAATATGAGGATGGCTATTTCTGGCTGGCTATGGCTCACGCTTACCTAGGTGAATTTGGGCCGTGTCTGCAAAACTTGAACAAGGTAATGAGCTTGGAAGATCGCCTAATAATACCAAAGGATTTACTTCTCCCGCTGGCTTGGCTTGAGAAGGCCCAGCCAAAATTTTATCAGGAAGAGATTTTGCCTTGGTGGAGCAAATATCGTTAGAAATGGAGCTTAGGCTAGAGATCTAAGTGCGCGGTTAAATGAAAGCCAACAAATAGGAAGGTTAAAGAAAAATGGTTTCTTTCGAGCCTACTAGCCAGCGTTCCCACCGGATAATGGTACTGGCTATCTGTTTCTCCCTTCTCTTCGCTTTTTTCCCTTCATCTTTCCAATTAAAAGCGCAAGACAATCGCTTTTTCCCCGAAACTGGTCACAGTGTAAGCGGGAAATTTTTGGAATACTGGACGAAAAACGGCGGACTGTCGGTTTATGGCTACCCGATCACCGATGCCCAAAACGAGGTAGACCCCGAAACGGGCAAGACCTTTTTAATCCAATGGTTTGAACGCAACCGCTTTGAACTGCACCCGGAAAACGCTGGCACACGCTACGAGGTGCTGTTGGGTTTGTTGGGCAAAGATTTGCGCCGCGAAGCCTTAGTGGTGAATCGTGAATTTGCCCCCGCCGCTTCTTACCTCGGTTCAGAACAACCTCGGCGATTTTTCTCTGAAACAAACCACAACGTATCCGGCAAAATCCTAACCTATTGGGAGAAAAACGGTGGCTTGGAACGTTTTGGCTACCCTATCAGCGAAGCTCATTCTGAAATTGATCCCGAAACAGGCCGCTCCTTTTTAAGCCAGTGGTTTGAACGCGCCCGTTTTGAGCTTCACCCCGAAAACCAGCCACCCTACGAGGTGCTGCTCGGCTTACTGGGCAATCAGATCAAGAAACCAAGTGCCGTTCCGCTCCAGTTTAGCTGGAAAATGGAACAATCCGATACCTTGTTGATTAACCAGCGTGGTATCGCGGTGGACAGTCAGGGTAACTTTTATCTAGCCGCCGACGATGAATATGTCTATAAACATGGAAACCCAGAGGGTGAGAGGCCAGCACGTATCTTCAAATTTGATAAGGGAGGCCGCTTACTCTCAAAGTGGGGTAGTTATGGTCAGGGTGACAGCCAATTTCAAATTTTTGGTGGAGTGGCGGTAGATAGCCAAGATAATGTCTATGCGGCGGATTGGAACAGTGGCTTTATCCAGAAGTTTGATTCGACCGGGCGGTTCTTACAAAAATGGGGTGGTTTGGGACAGGAGGAAGGAAAGTTTCAACACCCCACTGGCCTTGCTCTGGATGCTCAAAACAATCTGTATGTGGTAGATGCAGGATTGAACCGGGTGCAGAAATTTGACGCGACCGGGAAGTTTTTGCTTGGGTGGAGCAACACCGGCTGGCCGTCTGGACAGGGTTCTGTTCAGTTCAACAATCCCAATGCAATCACTGTGGATGCCTCCGGCAATGTCTATGTCGCTGATAGCAGGAATTTCCGGGTAGAGAAGTTTGATTCCTCCGGGCAATTTTTGCTCCAATGGGGCGGACAGGGAACTGGGGACGGTCAGTTTGGGTATGTGCCTTACATGGGTCATACCCCTTCTTATGGTGGTCCGGTGAGTTTGGTGGCGGATAAGAGTGGCCTCATCTATGTTACCGATTGGGGCAACCACCGGATTGAAAAGTTTGACACGCAGGGCAAGTTTCTGGAAAGTTGGACGAACCTTTCCGCTTTTGATCCCAACCTCTATCCAAGATTGGCGGTGGATACCTCTGGCAATCTCTATCTAGCGGCAGAAGCCAGAGTGGATAAATACAGTTCGGCCAAACAACTTTTGGGTCAGTGGGTTATACAGTACGAGGGGTTAAACATAAGTTCGTTTAGTAATATTCAGACGGACGGGCAAGGTAATCTCTATTTCCCAGAAAGCAATGCTCTTGGCGAACATCTGAAGAAGATCAATAGTGCTGGACAAACCCTGCTCCAGTTTGATGTGACCAATGGCACTCCCCAAAACTCCTTCGGCTGGCCGTGCGGGGTTAGAGATATTGCGGTTTCCCCATCGGGCGGTGAAATCTACCTATTATGCTCGGATTCAGTCAAGGTATTCGATAAAGTCGGCCATTTTTTGAGGGAATGGGGCAGCAGAGGCGATAAAGATGGTCAATTTAACATATTGTCCGCCCTAGTCTTGGATAAAGCCTCCAATGTTTACGTATTGGACAGCTACAACCGGATACAAAAATTCGATGCCAACGGCCATTTTTTGAAGAAGTGGAATACTAGGAATGCCGATAATACCGGAAACCTTCTGGCCTTGGATTTAGCAATAGATAGCCAAAATCGGCTTTACGTGTCGGTTGACCCGACTGAAAAAACTATTCTGGTCTACAATACAGAGGGTCAGCTTACCGGAACCATAACCGGGGTAGGAGCCAAAAAGCTGTCAATTGACGGTCAGGGTAATATCTTCGCTCTGATGGAAGGTGGCGACCTTGCCAAAATAAAAGATGGGGTAGTGGTGTGGTATTTTTCCACCAAGGCAGGGCAAGGCGATGGATCATTAATAGGGGCGAAGTCAATCGCGGTGGATAATCAAGGTAATCTCTACGCATTGGGAGGCTTTGAGATTGCTTGGCTCCAAAAGCTGCGACTGACCTAATAGCTGCCCACTTGGGAGGTTGGGTTGAGCGGATATTGTTATAGTGGACGAAACTTCAATGCAGGACACTTTGTTGATGAACACCCTACTCAAAGGAATTGCCACTGGAACGCATCTCCTGTTAGGCAAGGTTCATACCGGCTTTACACGCAGACTGGTCTTTAGGATGGTACTCATTATTGTAAAGCGAAGGTTCCCGATTTTGAACCTTGCCTTAGTGGGAGTGCTGCTCCGCCCGCCGATTTCCCTTCAGAAGCCTTTAGAGCTAGTCGAGTTCTATACCTTTGGCCCTCAAGCGGGCGATTAAACTCTCCATATTTTGTCGTTCTTGTTGGGTCTCTTGTTCGGCTCTCTGTCGTTCCTGTTCAGGATAGATAAATTCCTCTTCAAGTGGTTGAATGGGCATACTCGCCATAGTTCGCCTTCTTTCCTACTGGTTATTGACCGCTGGTTCCATTGCTATTTTAGCACAGACCAGTCTACGTTATTGCATAAATCACAACGCTTCCTTATTTTAGGTTAACCTCATCTGCTATCATGCGGGCTATAACCAAAGACGACGTGGCGGCGGGAGAAGGCGCGTTCTGGACATGGGCTATATGTTCGCCGTGCTGAATTAGAAAATCATCCACCAACCGACCATCGGCGGCCAAAGCTTGAGCGCGTACTCCACTTGGCCCCGGTAGCAGATCACTACCTGCTAACTCTGGCATATAACGCTGCAACTCTTTGACATAAGCGGCTTTGATATAATCCCGGTACATCTCGTGCAACCCCATCTTCCAATATTTCCTTGCCATTTTCCAAAAACCGCCATAGGTCAAAACTTCGCCAAGTTCTTGAGGGTTAATCTTCCAGCGTCCGTAGCCTTCACGGGCAAAGGCCAAGACCGCATTGGGTCCAGCCCAAATTTCCCCATCCATTCGCCGGGTAAAGTGAACTCCCAAGAAGGGAAAACGCGGGTCAGGAACCGGATAGATCAAGCCCCGCACCATCTTACGTTTCTCAGGGCGCAACATATAATAGTCACCCCGGAAGGGTACAATTTGTACCTCGCTCTTTTTACCGCTCATCTGGCTAAGCTTATCAGACTGAAGCCCACCGCAGGTGATAACAAAGCGGGCTTCAAATTCACTCTGATGGGTAGTAAGCAGTGTATAACCGCTCTTGGAGGTAAGCAAAGAGACCTCGCAACCCGTCATAATTTCACCGCCCCGTTGCCGTATCTCCTCGGCGTAGGCGTGGGCTACTTTCACATAATCAATGATGCCAGTATTGGGTGAATAAATCGCCTTCGCCCCGGTAGCGTAGGGTTCCAACTCGTACAACCGTTCTGGGCCAATCATCTCCAGACCTTGCACTCCATTGGTCGTCCCACGCCGAAAAAGCTCCTCTAAGCGGGGTAATTCACTTTCGTCTAAGGCCACAATGACCTTGCCGCAAAGATCAAAAGATATATCGTGGGTATGGCAAAACTCCAGCATCTCGCGATGACCTGTAACACAGGCTTTAGCCTTGAGCGAACCGGGCGCATAATAGATGCCAGTATGTATTACACCACTATTATGGCCTGATTGGTGACTGGCAATAGCGGATTCCTTTTCCAGTACCACCACACGCAACCCCGGTTGGCGGAGCAAAAATTCACGAGCCGTAGCCAAGCCCACAATACCTGCCCCAACTATTGCCAAATCGTACCGACGGTAGAAAGGCTTTGACCCACTACTGTTATTAATTTCATTCATAAAACTTTCGCAACCTTTTTCGGCTTGCCAGATAGCTTAACAAGCCGAAAAACGCCATCCTTTCTTTATCCATTTTCTTCTAATTCTAAGCTAGGGCCGAAGCCGACAAGCCAAAGTAGCTGAATTGTATTACAGCTTTAAAAACTTGCCAAATTGAGTTGCAAAAAGACTCAATTTCGATTATCATTGGTAATATTGTTAAAGTATGCCCGGAGTAGACGGGATAAAGCAAAGAAATTAACCTCCCTTATAGAAATAGCCGGAATTTTCAATTTTATACGGCTTACACCGCTGTTTTTAGGCATCATAGGTGTAGGTAGCTTGAGGTTTTAACTGGCAAGTTAAGGATAGTTTACTATGACTCAATTTTTCTCACGTTACGAAGCGGAAACACCACGGTTCTTTGATGAAGTTTTCGCTAGTCAAGGTGTCCCTCATTTTCATTACCGAACGCTGGTAGAGCGTTTTAACGAGCTAACCGAAGCTGATTTGATGACCCAGCGCCAGACGGTTAATGTTTTGTTCCTAAGCCAAGGAATTACCTTCACGGTTTACAGCGACGAAGAGGGAATCGAGCGGATTTTCCCCTTTGATCTTATTCCCCGTATCGTACCAGCCCGCGATTGGAAATTGATTGAGCGGGGCTTGACCCAACGTATTACCGCTCTAAACCTCTTCTTGGAAGATGTCTATCACGATCAAAAGATTCTAAAAGATAAAGTGATTCCGCCTGAGTTAGTGTTAGGGAGTAAACACTTCCGGCGCGAATTTGTAGGGGTAAACCCTCCCCTAGGAGTTTACATTCACGTTACCGGCACCGATATTATTCGCGATGAACAAGGTCACTATATGGTGCTAGAGGATAACTTGCGTACTCCTAGCGGGGTCTCTTATATGTTGCAAAATCGGCAAGCCATGAAACGGGCTTTTCCGCTACTCTTTGACCACTATCGGGTACGCCCGATTGAAGATTATCCTCAAGAGCTTTTGCGCGTTCTCCAACAAATTAGTCCTTTTGCTGTTCGTGACCCTAATATTGTGGTTCTCACCCCAGGTATCTATAACTCGGCCTATTTCGAGCATAGCTTCTTGGCTCGGCAGATGGGTATAGACCTAACCGAGGGCCGCGATTTGGTGGTAAAGGATAACCGGGTTTATATGCGTACTAGCAAGGGTCTACAACGGGTAGATGTAATCTACCGCCGGGTAGATGACGACTTCCTTGACCCACTGGTCTTCCGCTCTGGTTCAATGTTGGGAGTGGCAGGATTGGTTAACGCTTACCGAGTAGGTAACGTAGCATTGGCTAACGCCATTGGTACAGGGGTGGCAGACGATAAAGTGATTTATAGTTTTGTACCTAAGATTATCAAATATTATCTAGGTGAAGATGCCATCCTAGATAATGTACCCACTTATCTGCCTAGCTACCCGGACGATCTCAAATATATCTTGGAGAACTTAGATAAACTGGTGGTGAAAGCCGCCAATGAGTCGGGAGGCTACGGCATGTTGGTAGGGCCATATGCAACCAAGGCCGAACGAGAAGAATTTGCCAAGAGGGTAATAGATGACCCTCGCAACTATATTGCCCAGCCTACGATTTCACTTTCTCGCCATCCCAGTTTTATTGAAGACACCGATTTGGTAGGTTGCCATATTGACCTGCGGCCTTATGTGCTTTACGGTCAGAAGATTACAATTGTACCGGGAGGACTGACGAGAGTAGCACTAAAACGAGGATCGCTAGTGGTCAACTCTTCGCAAGGTGGCGGCAGTAAAGATACATGGGTTCTATATGATTAGAACCCCAATTGGAAGCGAAGCCCAATACTTTCAAGTAAGCCCTGTAGGAGGGATTTCCAATCCCAATTTAGGGCTGTAGGAGGGATTTCCAATCCC
>JACAUC010000286.1 GCA_013390945.1 Candidatus Chloroheliaceae bacterium | reverse complement strand
GTAGATTGTAGATTGTAGGAGGGATTTCTAATCCCGAAACGATTGTAGATTGTAGATTGTAGGAGGGATTTCTAATCCCGAAACGATTGTAGATTGTAGGAGGGATTTCTAATCCCGAAACGATTGTAGATTGTAGATTGTAGGAGGGATTTCTAATCCCGAAACGATTGTAGATTGTAGGAGGGATTTCTAATCCCGAAACGATTGTAGGAATAGAAATCCCCCCTACGGTCTCGCTTAAACCAAATCCTTTCGGCTGACCGTGCTAGAGGTAAGAATTGAAGCGCAGGTCTGATCCATCGAGGAAGCCTCCAAATCTAAAGCAGGTGGTATACTAGGGGTAGTTTCGTAGCGTTTAAGGTTCCTAAGTTTCTCTAGCACCTGATTGGTTTGCAGAGTGGCGCGTTGAAGCCACCTTACTTCCACCGGTTTTAAAGTACCATTTTTGGCGAGATTCACCATCGCCTCAATGATGGTCAAGGGTTGGCCTAACAAATTACAGATGGTGTTGCCGGTGGCTTGGGCCGCTTGCAACTGTAGTTCCCGGTTAGAAGTATCCTCGGTTAATTGGCAGTAGAGATTGGTGATATATTCTTCCTTTTGGGCCACATAAGCCTCTACCACCCACTCGACCCACATGTTAACCTTTTGACTAAGCTGTTGAAACTCCCCCGCATCAAAGCCTACTCTAACCAGTTGGTTCTTTCCACTGTGAGTTTGGGGATTATTCTCGATTAGATAGTGGGGACTCAAAACATTCCAAACCGCGATTGGATAAGTATGGATTACTTCGAGGGCAAGTTTTATCGGCCAGCCCTCTTTGCTTAAGAGTGTGCCTAGTTCGAGGAAGAGGGGTATAATCCGTTCCTCTTCCACCTGACCACTGGCGGCTAGTGCTACCGAATCTATAATCTGGCTGGCACTTAGGCTGGCTGATCTGAAATTGGATCGGATGGCAACCGAGGCCAAACAGCACTCCCGTATTAGAACTTGATGGTGTACCAAATATCCGTGAAAACTATTTTGGCTCATACATGAAACGCTTTCTTAAAAGTTTTAATAGTTAATTTTCAGTTCGATACAGAGACCAGTCTACGTAGGAAAAATTAATACGTTTCGGCTGGCCGTTCGGCTGGTCGTTTGGCTGGCCGTTCGGCTGGTCGTTTGGCTGGTCGTTCGGCTGGTCGTTCGGCTGGTCGTTCGGCTGGCTGTGCCACTCTAGGCATCATCTCAATAATTCGGGGTAGGGGCGTATTGCATACGCCCAGCCTACGGCGGGTTTACGCAATACACCCCTACATATTAATACGTTGCCACTCTAGCTTCCAAGAGGGGAAGTGCCTGATTTACTTGATTTAACTTATCCAGCACTATTAAACTACCCACTGCCGCGTGGAAACCTAAGTAGACCCCCGGTAGGGTGGCTCGTTGTGCTTCCGGTAGGAGGTTAAAGAAGCGTCCGCCGTAGCCTACGATAGGGGCGTAACCCCGCTTTTCCTCGTTTAGTTGATGGAGTAGAGGGATCAGGCGTAAAGCGGTGCTAGTGGTGGCCGCCGACAAGCAGACCGCGACAGGCCGCGAATTTGCTACCATGGTCACTAATTCATTGGCAGGCAAGTTTGCACCCAAGTAGAGTGCGTGTATTTTAGCGCGTCGTAGAAAGTAGCTTAGGCTCAACATGCCTAATTCATGAAGTTCACCTGGGGCGCAGGCACACAGTACTAAGGGTGCCTCCTCATAACTCTGCTGCTTAGTTAGCAAGCTTTCGACGTGTTGCCGCAGCCAACTAGAAGCCATATGTTCTGTAACTACCCCGATAGTATGGTTTTGCCATAATTCGCCTAATTGTATCTCAATCGGAATAAGTAGGTCTAACAAAAATTGTTCAGGGGAGAGTAAATTAATCACACTATAGAGTTGTCTCTCCGCCTCGGCATAGTGGCGTTCGACTAATAAGTTTACTACATCGCCAATAACGGTCTCCAGATCTACCACGTAGCGATCAGTTACTTGAGTAGCGGCTTCTTCTTTTTGAACTGCTCGTTGCTCAGATTTTTGTCTGGTAGGTTCGGTTTGTTTCTGGACGTTGTTATAGTTACTCATAAAAAATTCCTTTTGACCAGCGTAATCTCCAAAGTTTTAAGGCCCGCCTACGGTCAGCTTACGGTCAGCCTACGGCCAGCCTATAGCACGGTTGGTTTCAGTACCTTTCAATGGAGCAAAGGTATAACTCTAGTATAGTCCTTGCTACGGCTAAGTCAAGGGTTTTAAATTTCATTAAAATCTCATCTTCTCAATAGGTAGGGGTTGTAACTCAAGTTACGACTGGTCGTAGACTGGCCTAAGAAATAGGTTAGCGTTGCCTTGAGCGGGGATCGAGGGCATCTCGTAAACCGTCACCGATAAAGTTAATCGCTAGTACGGTCAGTAGAATGAAGAGGCCGGGAAAAAAGGCCCACCACCAGTTGCCACTGGTAAATTCGGACTGAGCATCAGCCAAGCTAGTTCCCCAACTATGTAGCGGAGGTTGAATACCATAACCTAAAAAGCTCAAGAAAGATTCTAGCACGATATTTTGACCCACTAGTAACGTCCCAACCACTACCACCGGATTAATGGCATTGGGCAGGATGTGGATAAAGATCAGCCTGCCGTTTCCTGCTCCTATCGCCCGTGCGCCCGTTACGAACTCCTGCTCTTTGAGGGAGAGGGTGATACTTCGCACCAAGCGAGCGACTTGGGGCCAAGTGAGTAGCCCAATTATGATGGGCAGCAGGAAGAGGGAACGTATCTCAGAACCTTCGATTACTTTTCCGGCAGAACCTCCCGGTGGTGGAGGTGTTACCAGAAAGCGCGAGGCCAACAACAAGACGAAGAGTAAGGGGACGGAAAGAAAAACATCGGCTATTCGCATACAAATCGAATCGATCCAGCCACCAAAAAAGGCGGAATTTAAGCCGACAAGGGTTCCTACTAGGCAGGCGACCAACATAGATAAGAGACTTAGAAAGAGCGAGATCCTTGCTCCATGCACGATCATTCCCATTACGTCCAGCCCGATATTATTAGTGCCAAAGAGGTGGTCCAAGCTAGGTGGCAGGTTTTTTAGTTGGTACATCTTGGCGGTATCTACTTTTGGCTCGGCAATAATGAACGGTCCCAGCAGAGCCAGCAGAACCAAGAGGCTAAATAGCACTAGTCCAAACATTGCCATTTGGTGACGCTTGAAACGAAGCCAAAATTCATAAGTTTGCGATTTTGCTTTGACTTTATCCGTAACCATCTGGGCTGCTTTCTGGTTATCCGCTATAGAGGATTAATATCGTATTCTAGGATCAAGTAGAATATAGGAAACATCGGCAATTAAATTAAAGAGCAGAATGAGAGCCGAGAGGATAAAGACAATCCCGATCATTACCGGATAATCGGCTCGGCCTACCGAATCAATAAACAAGCGTCCCATTCCCGGCCAACTAAAGATAGTTTCGGTAACAATCGCTCCGCCGAAGAGTGACGGTATCGTCAGGGCAATATTGGTGACGACGGGCAGGAGGGACGGACGCAGCACGTGGCCCAAGATGACTTGCCTCTCACTCAAGCCTTTCGAGCGAGCCGTGCGAATGTAATCCTGCTGGAGAACTTCTATCGCGGCACTCCGCATATAACGGCTATCGCTGGCAATCCCAATAATCACTAGCGTTGCGACCGGAAGGGCTAGATGGCTAACCAGACTGCCAAAGGCTTCAAAGGGTGTACTACCCCACCAACGCCAATAATCCGGTTTAAGGAAAGTTGGCTCTCGTGAGTCTGTGATGCCTCCACTAGGCAGTAGTCGTAGATTAGCCGAAAAGGTATAGACTAGCAATAAACCCAACCAGAAGGTAGGGGTAGAGAAACCGATGTAAGCGAGGGCCGTGAAAAGCTTATCCGAAAAGCTGTAGCGTTTTAAGGCGGACCACATCCCTAGCGGCAGGGCGATAGCTTGCTGGATAGTATAGGCCACCACCATTAGGAGAAGGGTGGCGGGTATGCGCTCCACAATCATCTCCAACACGGGACGGCGAGTGACAAAAGAGTAACCCCAATTGCCGCCGAGCATGGAGGTGAACCAACTCAGGTATTGTTCTACTGGCCCTTTATCCAGTCCCCAAGCTCTGATAATAGCATCCATTTGGTCTTTGGTCATGGTGGGGTTGAGGCCAAAGGCGGCGAGGGGACCACCGGGAGCCAACAGCATAATCATATAAACCAGAAAAGAGGTGCCGATTAGCACTGGTATGGATATAAGCAAGCGGCGGATTATAAATTTGAACATTACACCCTTTTCTGGCAATTTTATCTACGACCAGTCTACACAAAAGACCGAAAACAAAGACCAGTCTACGAGAACTGGTAACGAGCAGGCGACGAGCAGGCGACGAGCAGGCGGCCAGCCGATTCAACTGGTTGTCGTTACGAAGCTATAGAGCAGAACTCTATAGCTTCGCGGCCAGCCGATGTGTTTCAGCTTAACCTAGGTAGACCTCTACCGTATTCCAGAAATTAGTGTCAGAAGTAGGATTAGGTTTGAAGTTCTTCACCTTATTATTGACCACCAAATTATTTACACGAGTGTAGAGATAGGACTCGTAGGTATTGGCAACCAACAACTTTTGAATGTTGAACCAGCTTTCCTTGCGTTTGGCTTGGTCAGCAGTGCCGCGTTGAGCATCGAGTAGCTTATCTAGCTCTTTATCCACGATCCGGCCCCGGTTCTGACCAACTCCCTTATTACTTTCGGTTGGAATCTCGGTAGAGTAATAAAGTGAATAGCTGCTATCCGGGTCAACCGGGGTGGAGAAGCCATACATTGCCACATCGTACTTGTTCTTTTGGAGAATACCATCGTTCGCCCAAGGGCCGAAGAGTTCGGTGGACGCATACCCTTGGAATTTCACATCTGCCCCAATAGCCTTCCAGTAAGTTAGAAGTACCTCGGCGGTAGATTTGCGGACGGCGGCGGTAGTGCTGGCAAGTGTAAAGGAGAGTTTCGTGCCATCCTTTACTCGGATACCATCTGAACCAAGCTTCCAACCAGCATCGTCTAGCAATTTTTTAGCTGCCTCCGGGCTAAAAGCGGAGGGTTGGAGACTGGCATCAAAGTAAGGGCTGAGTGGTGAAATACTGCTGGCAATTTGCTGGGTCTTGGGAGTGCGGAACTGTTTTATCAACGCGGCTTTATCAATAGACTGATCCAGAGCTTGACGTACCGCCTTATCTTGGAAGATAGGGTTACTTAGGTTAAACTGTAGAAATTCGTAGGTAAAAGAGGGTACGATAATGCCTTGTGCGTTAGCCACTTTGGTAGCAGACTCCCAGAGGTTCTCATCTATGTTGTCAGTTACATCTAGTTCACCGTTAGAGGCGGCGGCAAGGGCGGCGTTAGCATCGGCTACCTGACGCATTACCACTTTATCGAGGTAGGCATTGAAGCCCCACACGGGCTCAAAATTATCGTTCCTGACTAGGACGATCCGGTCGGCGGCGGTAACTTCATCTACTTTGAAGGGGCCACTAACTACCGTTGGTTTGCTGGCTTCAGGGGATTTAGCACCACCATCGCCCTTCAAAGCAATTTTGCTCCAAACCTTTTCGGGCAACGGCTGTAAATTTAAGAAGTTTAGGTAAGGGCCAAAGATTTCGCTAAACTTTAGGATGGCGGTGGTGTCGTCGGGGGTTTCGACGGCGGATATTTTCTTCCAACTAGGTAGATCGGTTCCGACAAGGCTACCCTGATCCGGGTCAATGACCCATTTCCAAGTAAAAGCAATATCCTTGCTGGTTAGCGGAGAGCCGTCGCTCCACTTCAGGCCGGGTTTTAGCTTTATCGTAACGTCCAAGCCCTTGCCATCGGCGCTAGGTTTGACTAGGCCATTTTCTACGGTAGGTACTTGTGTGACCAGATAGGGGTAATATTTGCCATTATCAGTAGTACCGATGAGGGAAGCATAGATTTGCCGTAAAATCGTACTGGCAGTAACTTCGCTCACATAGTAGGGTTGTAGGTTGGACGGGAATTGACCGGTGTAGGTGAAGACTAAAGTGCCACCTTTTTTGCCAGTTGTACCATCTGGCTTATAGTTCTCAATCAGATCAGTGCCAGTCACCACCGTAGACCCGGTTACGACAGTGGTAGTAGCACCAGCGACGGTAGTTTTTGCGGCGGCAGTGGTTCCAGCCACCGCCGTAGTCCCGGTTACGACAGCGGTAGTAGCACCAGCGGCGGTAGTTTTTGCGGCGGCAGTAGTGCCAGTCACCACCGTAGTCCCGGTTACGACAGTGGTAGTAGTGCCAGCGGCGGTAGTTTTTGCGGCGGCAGTGGTGCTAGTGGTAGCAGTGGTGGTTCCAGACGGAGCAGTGCTGGTGCTAGTGGTGTCACCGCAAGCCGCTAACAATCCTGCAACTATCGTAATTATGACGAGTAACGGGTATTTCCTAAAGCGTTTCAAACTCTTCTCCTCTCATTTCTCAAAATAGCCCTTTGAAGGGCCACCATTCGTACAACGCGCGGGGTTAAAAGCAGACCCTAGTATTCTTCTCAGGATATATATAACTTAGTTTATAAAGGTTGTCAAGAGTTGATAGACGAGTGAACGATTAAATTAACTAAGACTCTAGCTTAATTCTGACTGTGCTTGAAGGCACGGCGGACCGACCGACTAGTCAAACGGCCCGCCGAACGGCCCGCCGAACGACCAGTCGAACGACCAGTCGAACGACCAGTCGAGCCGTTGCAAAGGTCAAGCACCTGCCCAAATTGACGTTCTTGTGGACCCTTTGGATAGTGGCGGTGCTATCTTTAAGGTAGGGAGTTGCCCTGCTTGCCCATAGGCTGACCTGTAGGCTGGCCTTGCTCGTTTTGTACCCGTTCTAGCTCGGCTTTGAGTACCCGTTCTAGCACTTGGTATTGCTTTTCACCTGTCATTGCCGCTATCACCCGGACTAGCTTTAAGGCCAAAGGTGTGAGCTTTGTGGTTATCAGTTCTAATTTGTCTTGTTTTGGCATGGTGTAATTCTACCATAGATTAGAGCAACTGTCAGCATAAATCGGTAGCGTATCCATCTCTAAGGGTTTATATCAAACAAGGCATAAAGTAATTCTTG
>JACAUC010000285.1 GCA_013390945.1 Candidatus Chloroheliaceae bacterium | reverse complement strand
CTAGAAAGGGCTTTCCTGTGCCAAGCTAATCTGAGGGGTGCTGACCTGACTTGGGCTGACCTGACCGGGGCTATTCTGAGTAGGGCTGACCTGACCGGGGCTACTCTGAGAAGGGCTGACCTGATCGGGGCTAACCTAGAAAGGGCTTTCCTGTGCCAAGCTAATCTGAGGGGTGCTGACCTGACTTGGGTTGACCTAAAATGGCCTGATTTGACCGGGGCTGACCTGACCGATGCTCTCACAGACTATCCAGTCTGAGCGGGGCTATCAGAAAAATATAGCCTGATAGAAAAAATTGACTACTTGGAGATGGCAAAATGTTAAATGAAGTAGAAGCAACTTCCTTCTTGGATGAAGGCAAACAATTGGTAAAGCTACTTTTCAACCGAGATTTATATGATTTAACCGAGGCTGACTTGATAAGTCTACAAGCCGTCAGGAGAATTTGCAAAGCAGGCTATATCCATAAACCTGAGTTTTTAAGTGCGGTGGGTCTTAGTATTGAAGACTTCGCGATGTTACTTGGTACTTTGACCTTTCACGAACATCGCATAGCTCAAAGTACCTTAGAGATATAGTCGGTTTTAAGGCCATTTTAGTAGTTTGTTTCGGTTTATCGGTTGCTTTTGGGCAGGTTGACGGTAGCGATGAGAATAACAAGCAGTTCTTGGGCTTCTTGGCGTAAGACCGTAAGGAGTTCTTGGGCTTCTTGGCGCAAGACCGCAAAGTGAGGCGGTGCGATAATATCACTTTCGGTAAGGAGTTGGAGCCAATAGTGGGTCTCTTCCATTTCTTGCAAACCACCTTGGATTTTGCTGATGAAATCGGCCTGAGAACGGGCGTGGCTCGCCTCCCGGTAGTGCGCCCCAACCGAAGTACCACTCCTAAGAACTTGGTTACCTAAGACTTGGGCCTCGGTGGTTTTTGGCAAAATTTGGTAGAGGCGAATTATTTGTAGGGCAAATTTCTTGGTACGTAAACCTAATTCTTGTTTTTCGGTATCTGTTATAAACGTGATATTTTTGGAAATTGACGAGTGAAAATATTTTAAACTTTCTACATTAAAGACCTGCCTTTGGGTTTGGCTCGACCGGAAGGCCACCCTGCATAGATGTCAACTGGTTGGGCTGACTGTGCGGAATTTTATATACATTTAGATACAAGCATGTTATTATATGGTATAAGACGATGTGATTTAGTGGTAAAGCTTCGGCCCGAACAATAACCTTAGCTTTATGGCAAGTACCCTTGAGATAAACTAGACTTTGTATTATAGCAGGAATAACGATGCTTAACTTAAAATTTAACGCTGGTTTAAATCGCCAGTTGTTGAAGCTAATGACCTTAAAACCTAGCAACATCGAGAGACCAGAAGAACGTTGCCGCCGGTTTGTAATGAATATAAGCTTATTCATACTGCCCTTAGTTGTAATTAGCCTTCCTCAATAATCAGGAGATAGAACAGATTGAGCAAATAGCCGATATAGTCAGTGACCAAGTTGGAGAAGTAAGACACGCTACCAGTCAGCAATACAACGCTTCCAATCAGGCGTTGGAGAGCTTACAGGATATTGGGGTAGTAGCCTCGCAAAATGCCTATGGTAGCACCGAAATAACCAAAAGTTCGCAAATCTTGGAAACACTCTCCCAAGATTTGCTAGAAGCCTTATCGCGGGTTTATTCAATAAACCCCTACTTATTGAGATGATAATCATCTAGCAACACTTCGCCAACTTATTCCAGAATTATTGCTAAAATTACAGACCATTCAGCTAGGTCAGGTGGTGCAAATCAAATCTTACTGATTAGGAATCAGCCCCCACTTCTGCCTCTACCGCAAGGGCCGGAAATGGTTCTGGTTTAGGGCCATGTCCGATCCTGATAACTAGACCTGCCGCAACTAGGGCCAGCAGCCCGGCGGAGATAAAGGCCACCTGATAATCACCCAACCAACTATAGATGAGACCCGCTCCCGAAGCGGCGAAGGCTGCCCCCAACTGGTGCGAGGCCATAATCCAGCCAAACATAATGCTGCCATTCTCCCGGCCAAAAAGGTCGGTGGTCAGGCGTACCGTTGGCGGCACGGTTGCCACCCAATCCAATCCGTAAAAGACGATAAAGACCAACAAAGTAGAGAACGAACTGCCTAGGGCGTAGGGCAAGAAGAGCAGAGAAAGGCCGCGTAAGGTGTAATACCAGCAGAGCAGCTTGCGACTATCCCAGCGGTCGGTCAGCCAGCCAGAAACGGTCGTGCCGAGAATATCGAATAGGCCAATCGCGGCCAGTAGTTCAGCCGCCGTAACTTCGGCAATGCCATGATCCATTGCCGCCGGAATCAGATGTGTGCCAATCAAACCGTTGGTGGTGGCTCCGCAGATAAAGAAGCTACCCGCCAATAGCCAAAAGTTAGGCGAACGAAAACCGATTACCAACATAGTCAAGGCCGTTTTTATAGGATTGCGGCGGGTCTGGATTAGATCCGGGCTATCGGGTGAAGCACCGTAGGGTTTGAGGCCCACGTCGCGGGGCCAATTCCGCATCAGCAGACCAACGATAGGAATTAGCAGCAAAGCGGCAAGCGAGGTAGCCCAAGAAGCGGCTCGCCAATTTAGGCCAGTTGCCAATGCCGCTAAGAGGGGCAGGAAGATTAGTTGTCCGGTGGCGTTGCTGGCGGTCAGCAGACCCAACACTAACCCGCGCCGCTTCACAAACCAACGGTTTGCTACCGTCGCGCTCAAAACAGTGGCGGTCGCCCCGGTCGCCGTCCCGACTGCCAGACCCCACAGCAGGTCAAGTTGCCAAGCCTCACGCATAAAAGTGGTGAGAGCGGCGGCGGTAGTATTGATTGAAAGGGCAATCACCATCACCCGCCGTACCCCAAAACGCTCCATCAAGGCTGCCGCGAAAGGGCCACACAGCCCAAACATCACCAGTCCGATAGAGACCGCAAAGGAGACGGTGGCCCGGCTCCAGCCAAACTCCTCTTCTAAGGGCATTAGGAGTACCGTTGGGGTGGAACGGATACCTGCAGTAACGATTAAGGTCAAGAAGGTTACGCCAAAAATAATCCAAGCGTAGTGTAGTGAGGCGTGAGCCGTTTTTTTAGTCATGGTTTACTATATGCTACCCACTACCTCAACAGATCGGTCATCAGTCCGCTAGGTTTGCGCTCGCGGCGGGCCACGCCGGTTTCATAGGCGGCCTCGATGACCGCTTTGGCGACGGCACTAGCCACGCGCTTATCAAAGACCGATGGAATGATGTAATCTGGCACGACTTCTTCATCGCTGATAATATTTTGGATGGCTCTAGCGGCGGCCAGCATCATCGCATCGTTTATAGTACGGGCGCGGCAGTCGAGCGCACCCCGGAAGATGCCGGGGAAGCAGAGTACGTTGTTAATCTGGTTGGGGTAATCGCTGCGGCCTGTCGCCATTACTCTGACGTAGGGAGCGGCCTCTTCTGGCAAAATCTCCGGGGTAGGATTGGCTAGGGCAAAGACGATTGGATCGGGGCGCATAGTTTGGAGTGCTTCCACCGTGAGCGCACCCGGCGCGGAGAGACCCAAGAAGACATCGGCCCCTTTTATAGCGACGCTGAGCGGCCCTTGCACTCTTTCGGGGTTGGTGTTTTCGGCATACCACTCTTTAGCGTAGTTCATATCCTCGATGCGGCCCTTGTAAATCGCCCCTTTGCGGTCACAGCCAATAATATTCTTTACCCCAGAGGCCATGAGGATTTTGGAGCAGGCTAAACCTGCCGCGCCGACACCATTCACCACGACTTTGATTTCGTCTATCTTCTTGCCCGTCACCTTTAGGGCATTTAGCAGGGCCGCCAGCACCACAACGGCGGTTCCGTGTTGGTCATCGTGCATAACGGGTATGTCGAGTTCACGGACTAGTCGTTCTTCAATCTCAAAACAGCGCGGAGCCGAAATATCTTCGAGGTTAATGCCCCCAAAACCAACCGCGATGGCTTTGACGGTTTGAATGATCTCTTCGGTATCTTGAGTGGCGAGACAAATGGGGAAGGCATCCACCTGCCCAAACTCTTTGAAGAGCATAGCCTTGCCCTCCATCACGGGTAGAGCGGCCTCCGGGCCAATATTGCCTAAGCCTAGCACCGCGCTTCCATCGGTAACTACCGCTACCATATTACTTTTCATCGTTAAGGAAAAGACTTTACTCTTATCGGCGGCAATGGCATTGCAAACCCGGGCCACACCGGGGGTATAGGCCATACTCAACTGGTCGCGGGTTTTTAGTGGTATTTTACTATTGACACTAATCTTACCGCCTAAGTGCAGCAAGAATGTGCGATCACTGACATTGATTACCCGTACTTCGGCTATTTCGCGCACTTGGCTGACAATATATTCGGAATGAGTTTCATCTCCGGCGGCCACCGTAATATCGCGCACGATAAAATCGCGACTGGCCTGTACAATATCAATTGCGCCTAGGTCGCCCCCCGCTTCACTGACTGCGGATGTTACCCGTGCCAACATTCCTACATGGTTTGGAATTTCCATGCGAAGGGTGAAACTATAACTGGCATTTGGTGTTGTATTCACTAAAACCTCTCTTCTACTTTATTAACTGACTATATGTGCCTACTGCACTACTATAAATTTATTATAACAGATCTACAAGTTAAAACATCCTTCAATATTTTAAATCAGCGAAACCTGTTTGGCTCTGGTGCGTTATTTAAACGTAGAGACTCTATCCCGTAAACGCCTCCTCTCAATAAGTAGGGGTTGTAGGCTGGCCTATTGAACAACCAACCTAGGTTACGTTGACCCAGTTTGCATAGGTTCGTGCCATTTTGGGCGTATGCAATACGCCCCTACCCAGATTTATGAGATGATACCAGTAAACGGTAGAGTTATAACGTCCTGTAACAGGCTGGAGAATTAAGAAAAAATAGACAAAGCAAGAGTGGTGTGTTAAACTCGCGGTTGTCTCAGAGCGTATCTTTCTTGGGTTCTATTCTTGGCCTGTTTTCACCAGTTTGCAATGTCTAAGCAATAGGAGGTTTTCGTGAAGAAGAGGTTAGCCTTTACCGCTATTCTGATTGCGGTATTGTTGAGTGCTTTCAGCCCACTCTTTTCAGCCAGCGTTGGTTTTGACCCTTTTACCCTTCCAACGGCCAGTGCTGCCCCTGGTTTCTTTTCACCTGCTATCCAAAAAGTTTGGCTTAAAACCGATCAACTCGTGGATGTTGGTGCGGTTAAGCGTAGCTATTTATGGGGACCAACCCGGATTTCGGATGGTTACGAACGCTATTACGATTCACCTAATCAAGTACGCCATGTCCAATATTTTGACAAGAGTCGGATGGAACTTAATAATCCTTTTGCCGATCCAAATGGCGGAGCCTATGTAACCAATGGTTTGCTGGTCAAGGAACTTATTAGCGGCCAGCGCCAAGATAGTGATACCCGGTTCATTCAGCTTACTCCGGCAGATAACGTGCCAGTAGCGGGCGACCCTATTCAATCTAATCCCAATAGCCCGACTTATGCCTCGTTCCGCAATATCGCCTCGTTGGATTTGACGAGCATTGCCGCCCAGAAAAAGCCCTCGGCGGTAGGTAGCCTCGTGACGGCTACGATTGATAAAGCCGGTACTATTGGCAGTAACGTTAGCTTGGGCAATACTCCCGGTGCTCAGATAGCCTACTGGGACTCTAATTTGGGTCATAACATTCCAAAGGCACTCTGGGATTATATGAACCAGAACGGTCCCGTGCTGGGGGCGGATAACACGACCACGATTAATGGTGGTAAAGTCTTTGATTGGATTTATGCGATGGGCCTGCCGATTACGGAAGCCTACTGGACTCGTGCGGTGGTAGCAGGAGTGGAGAAGGATGTACTGGTGCAGGCGTTTGAGCGCCGGGTACTCACCTTTACGCCAAGTAATAGCGCGGCCTATCAGGTAGAGATGGGTAATGTAGGTGCCCACTATTTCCGGTGGCGCTACCCGAACGGCAATATCGGTACTCCTGCGCCAAACTCGCCCCTAAAAGTGCCTAGTTTGGGCTATGGCATCAACGCCCACCTCTTTTATGTGGATCACACTCAGGTGACGGGTTGGGTCAACGATTTGGGTATGCGTTGGGTGCGCCAGCAAATTACTTGGAAAGATATTGAGGGTGCGGATACTCAAAGCGATCCTAGCCGTTGGAACTGGGCTGAATTGGATACGATTGTCAATACCCTCTATGCCAATAATACCCATATTATGCTTAGCCCCGTTGGTGCGCCTAGTTTCTATTCGCCCAATGGTGGGATCCCGACTGATCCCAATACCTTTGGTCGTTTTATCAACGAGGTAGCGAAGCGTTACAAGGGCAAGGTGGAGGCTTACGAAATTTGGAATGAGCAGAACCTAGCGAGTGAAGCGGGTAAGCCCATTTCGGTAGCCAAGTACGTCACGCTGGCCCAAAAAGCATATAGCTCGATTAAATCCGCCGATCAATATGCTTTTGTGGTGTTGGGTGCGCTTTCACCCACTGGCGTGAATGATGTCAATGCGGCGATTGACGATGTAAAATATCTTCAGCAACTCTATGCTTTCAATAGTGGCGAGATCAAGAATTACTATGACGTATTAGGAGCCCATCCCGGTTCCAACTTGAACCCACCAGATACAATGTGGCCCAGCAACCCCGGCCCCGGCCCCGGTTGGGTAGATAATGCCAGCTTTTATTTCCGCCGGATTGAACAGTTGCGGCAGGTAATGGTGGATAATGGGGAGGCCAGTAAACAGATGTGGCTGACCGAGTTTGGTTGGTATAGCACCCCGAACCCAGCCGCAGGCTATGAGTATGGTCGCTATATCACCGAGGATTTGCAGGCACAGTATATCTCACGCGCTTACCAAAAAGCGGCCCAAGAATATCCTTGGATGGGCGTGATGATGCTCTGGAACCTCAATTTTTCGCAGGCCAATGTTACCGCCGATGCTGGTAACGAAAAGGTAGGTTGGGCTATTCTCCGCCGCGATGGTAGCAAGCGTCCCGCTTATACGGCGGTTCAGACTTTGGCCCGCGCGGTTAAATAACCTACACAGGAAATCGGGATTGGAAATCCCTCCGACAGGTGTGAGGGAAATCGTGATTGGAAATCCCTCCGA
>JACAUC010000284.1 GCA_013390945.1 Candidatus Chloroheliaceae bacterium | reverse complement strand
AGAAAGGATTGCTGTCAGTGGAGTGCGGAAATCATGGGAGGCCATTGAGATAAAGCGGGACTTGATAATGCTCAATTCCTTCTCTTTTTCAAGGGCTTGGCGAATATCCTCCGCCGCCTGCACCCGCTCCGAAACGTCCAGACCTACTCCAATCACCCCAGAGACTTGATCCTCCGCTTCTTTTACCGGAGAGAACCAGAATTCATAAGCTCCCCCCTTTATTGGTAGGATAGCGTTGACCCTTTCATCTTCCATGGCTTGCTGGATTTTTTCGGCTAAATATTTGTCGGTTGGATTACAAGGTGCCTCTAGTGAGTGTCCTACCATCCGGGTGGGTTCCATACCCAACTCTTTGAGACTCTGCCCTTCCGCAAAAGTGATTACTCTGCTCTGATCTACCGCAAAGAGCATCATGGGTACATTGGAAACCACCATTTGCAAGCGGTGTTCGCTTTGGCGCAAGGCTTCCTCTGCCCTTTTACGGTCGGTAATATCGGTAATAACGGCAATCGCACCCTTAAACTGGTTCTCCCGATAGATGGGTACTGCTGTAACCGTCACATAGAAGATGCGACCATTACGATCAATCAAGCGGTTTTCATAAGTATTATTTTTGCCAGAAAGACTGCCACGAAAGGCTTCATTCCGTTTAGCCACATCCTCCGGGTGGATGAACTCGGTCGGGCTTCTACCCACCAACTCTTCGGGGGAGTAACCCAACATACGGGCATAGGTTGGGTTTACAAATTGGAAGCGGCCCTCTATATTTGTCATCGCCAAGCCTTGTCCCATCGTATTCACTACCAGTTGGGCAAAGTCGCGCTCCTCCGTCAAGGCTTGCTCGGTAATTTTACGTTTGATGGCATTGGTAAAGGTTTCGCCTGCCATTTTGAGCAGGGCTATATCCTCGGTAGTCCAACTCTTTTGGGCTTTAACCGTGTCAAAGCCTAGAGAGCCCAAAGGTCTCTTTTCATAAACCATCGGTACAACTAAGATGGACTGAATAGATTGCCTTTCTAGGAACTCGCGCTCGAAGTGGGCCTCTTCCGGTATCAAATCCAGACTAGGGAGATGGAGGTTTCCAAACTGCTCCACCTGACCCGTCAACCAAGGAAAGGAAGCGAAGGAGAGGTTTTGGAGCAGTTGCATCTGGGGCGTGATACCTTCCTCGCACCACTCATATTTATTATTCATCAATCCGTCGCTATCCAAAAAGAGAAAGACGCGATCTACCCCGGAGAAGTGACCGATAGCGGCGAGAGCCTGATTGATCTCTTGGTCTATTTCCCCAACATTTATATTAACGAAGTGGGTGGAGATAGTGGCAATTAATTCCTCGAATTTAAGGCGATGTTGAAGTTTATCCTCCGCCAAATGCTGCTTGGTAATGTCACGGAGTGAGCCAGAAGTGCCAAGGATAACCTCATTTTCATCGAGGGTTAAGCGAGCATAAACCTCAATCCAGCGGAACTCACCCTCTTTGGTCAGGTAGCGCACCTGATGTCTGCAATAATCTTTCTTTCGTTCGATCAAGGGCTGGAAGAGTTCTAGGTTTCGCTCCCGGTCGTCGGGATGAACATAGTTGAGGAAATTCTCGCCGAGGCTCTCTTTCACCGAGAAGCCCGTTATTTCAATCCAAGCCGGATTGAGAAAAGTCCAGCGACCTGCTGCGTCGGTCTGGAAAATCACCTCTTTAATGCTATTTACTACCGAACGGTAGCGTCCTTCGCTTTCCCTCAAGGCTTCCTCCACCTCTTTTTGGCGGGTTATATCTACGATGGAGGAGACTACCCCGCGTAAAGTAACCTTGTCGGGTTGGAAGAGTGGTTCGGTATTGATTGAAAGCCATTGGGTGTTGCTATTAGGACGCTGTAGCCCCATAATCACCCCGGAACAGGGTTTTCCAGTACTTAGCGTTACCTTTGCAGGATGGGTCTCGGCAGGAAAAGAAGTCCCATCTTCGTGGATGAATCCCCAATGCGAATCCGTCGGATCGTGGCTAGTTAACGCATCTTCGGAGAGTTCCAAAATTTGCCTTGCGCTAGGATTGGAGTGGATTGTGCCGTCCCTATTGTGCAGTATAACCCCCTCCGAAAGAGCATTAACTACACTTCGATAACGCTCCTCGCTCTCAAGCAGAACCTCCTCCGCTCGTTTGCGCTCCGTAATATCGCGGATCACACTTAAAAGCACCTGTTCACCCTCTAACTCGATACCGTGCGAACTTACTTCCACCGGGAAGAGTGTGCCATCTTTGCGACGGTGGAGCGTCTCAAAGAGGATGCCACGAGTGTTAGTAACGGCCTCTTTCATTTGGGTTGCTACTTGCGAAAGGGTCTTCTTAGCTCTCAAATCTCGAATATTTAACGACTGCAACTCTTCTATGGTATAACCATAAGCTAAAGCTGCTGCCTGATTAGCTTCAAGTAAATCACCACTTGGTCGGATGAAGAGGATAATATCGAGGGTATTTTCGGCGAGTAGCTGGTAGCGTTTTAGTACGTTTTCGGCTCGTTTGCGCTCACTAATATCACGCGCTATCACCATCACTTCATCTTTGGCACTCACTACGAACCGGGCCTCGAAAAAGTTAAGAGAACCGTTGATCTCAAGCTGGTACTCAAAACTCTCTACTTTGCCGCTTTGGAGTGTCTTCTCGATCTGCTCTAATGTCTTTCGGACTATATCGGGCGGCAATATCTCGGAGATGTTTCGCCCTATAATTTTGTCGCGGCTGATTAATAGCTTATCCTCATTATCCACCTTATAGTTGGTGAAGACTCCGTCGCGGTTTAGGCGGAAAAACATATCCGGCATCGCGCCTATGAGTGCTTTATTAGTAGAAATACTACTAAGCAGTAAATTTTCAGTTTTCTTACGCTCAGTAATATTAATGAACGAGAGGCAAACTGCTTTTACTTCACCAGAACGCTCCTTAATAGGCAGATAGGTGAACTCAAACCAACTCTCCCGCAGATGGCTTTCTTTGTAGCTTTGTTCCTCGGTAAAGAGCTTACCGCCCAACGCTTTCTTAAAGTTTTCCTCAAAATTAGGTAAAGGAAGAGTTTTAGCCAGTGACAGGATAGATTCTTCTACTTTTGGGTCATATCTCCAATAGAGTCGGAGCATTTTAAGAGCCTGTTGATTTATCGCCGTAATCCGGTAGTCCTGACCAACTAAAATGCTAGAATTGGGACTGCTGTCGAAAAAAGCGGCGAAGGTGGTTTCCGCATCTGACAATTCGAGTGTAAGTAGCATTTCCTTAATTCCTAAGTGTAACAATAGCTATCTAATTTTACTGTAGCAATAGCACATCCATATATGAGAAGTTTAGTAAAAACTTTACAGCCCATCTCTAATTAATAGCCCTGAACTGTTCAAACTTTTTGACTTTATTATAGCAGTTTAGTGCGGGATTTTCAATGAAGCAAATATGAAGATTTTGGTACCACCTCAGTAGGTAGGGATAGGGTCATCCTCTCAATAGGTAGGGGTTTATGCAATAAACCCCTACTAATCCGGTGGCTCGCTGGGTAGAATTAAGAATTAGGGCTGTATTATTTCCTTTAAAATTTGTCCTAGGGCTGCCAGCGTAAAGGGTTTGCAGATGGCTCCACAAAAGCCATAGTCGCTATAATTTGCTATTACCGGATCGTCCGAATAGCCACTCATTACCAGTGCTTTTACCTTCGGGTCTAGGGACAACAATTTCTGGATCAACTCTTGACCACCCATTCCATTCGGCACCATTAAATCTGCGATTACCGCTCGGAAAGGTCGGTTATCCGCTACAGCCTTGCTATAAGCTTCCAGAGCCTCTTCACCGGTGGCCGTCCCTTCTACCTCGTAGCCTATTCGCTGGAGTAGCTTCTTCACTAGGTCTCGCAGCATGGATTCATCATCCATTAAGAGGATACGCCCACACCCGAATTGAGGTAGGTTTCCTTTACCTAGGCGGTTATTAGTCGGTTGAATTATGGCAGGCAAATAGAGATGTACCGTCGTGCCTTTACCCCATTCGCTTTCTACTACCATCTGACCCTCATGCTTTCGCATAATCGAATAGCAAATAGGTAAGCCCATCCCTTTACCCATAAATTTGGTGGTGAAGTAGGGATCAACAATTTTGGGTAAATCTTCGGGCTTAATCCCCGTACCATGATCTTGAAGGGTTATTCGGACATAGTCTCCCCGGTTGAGTAGAGGCACTTGCCCGGCTTCTAGGGTAACATTTAAGGCCCTAACTTGAAGAAATCCTACTTCGGGCATGGCCTCGGTGGCATTAAGTAATAGATGTTGAATAACCTGACTCAACTGGGTCTGGTCTACCAATACCGACCAGAGATTGTCGGGTAAATCAAAGGTCACACGTAGCTTGGAACCTTGCAGCAGATAGGAGGCGGTATCTTTAAGGAAGGTTTCAATTTTACAGGTCTCCTTATTGGGAGAACCACCCCTAGCAAAAGTCAAGAGTTGGCGGGCCAATTCTTTGGTTCGGATGGTGGCTTTTTCAGCCTCTTCCAGATATTGATTAAGCATGGTAGACTCGTTGAGGTTTATTTTAGCTAGGGAGATATTACCCATTATGGCGGTCAGAATGTTGTTAAAATTGTGGGCGATACCTCCAGCCAACACGCCCAGCGATTCCAAATTCCTAGCCTTTAAACTTTCCTCGGCCAACTTCATCTTTTCGGTTACATCGAGAAAAGTAACGACTGCCCCCAACCGATTAGCCTCTTTGTCATAAAGGGGCATACCCGTACAGGTAACATTGAGTTTATGGCCTTGACGAGTTAATAGCAGGAGATTGCCGGAGAGATCAGAGACCTGCTTGCTGTCAAGTACCTCCGCTACCGGATTCACAGGCTGCAAATCAGCGGTCGAGTCTAGGAGTTGTAAAACTTGGTTAGCAGGTAGTCCGATTACTTCTGAAGTAGCATAACCCGTTAGGTCTGCTGCCGCTTGGTTAAAGAGGACGATGTTACCCTCCGCATCGGTAACCACTACCCCATCCCCAATCGAGCGGAGGGTAATACTTAGGAGTTCTTCACTCTCTCGTAAGGCTTCCTCGATCCTGATTCGCTCGGTGATGTCAACTAAGACCATTCCCGCTAATTTTTGCCCAAAAGGACCCGGCAGTGGAAAGTTATAAGAGAGTCCGTATACCAAAGTGCCATCCGCTTTAGGATAAGGCTGAACCTCTTGCACGGCTTGACCAGTCTCGATGGATCTAAGTCTACGGCACACCACTTGTTCCGCTACTTCATGGGGTAATAAGTCGAAAATAGTTTTACCGAGAACTTCTTCTGGCATTAGGTTAATCAGGCGGGAGGCGGGTTGGCTGATGTAGACTATTTTTCCGGCTTCATCCGCGATCCAAGCTGCCATCGGACTATTATTCATAAAAGCCTGAAAACGGGCCTCACTTAGAGCAAGTGCTTCTTCTGCCCGTTTACGGGCGGTAATATCGCGTGAAGTTCCCACTGAATATTGGGGAAGACCAGTTTCAGGGTCTCTGATAAGGCGATTACTGGTTTCAAGCCAAATATAAGTGCCATCTTTGCGGCGGAATTGACCAATATGGGTATTTAGATTGAGGTCAGGGTTGGCTTTAACTACACCTTTAGCAATCTGTTCCCGCTCTTCCGGGTGTGCAAACTCAAAAACCGAGTGTCCCTCCATCTCGGCGGGTTCATAGCCCAAGACGGTACGGCAGGCGGGTGAAGCATAGAGAATCGTGCCATTTACGGCATCCTTGAAGATAATATCGGTGCTATATTCGGTCAGCAAGCGATAGCGTTCTTCGCTTTCGCTCATCACCTTTTCAATCCGTTTGCGCTCCGAAATATCACGTATTACACTTAAAAGCATCTGCTCATTATCCAACTCGATCCCGTGTGAGGATACTTCCACCGGAAAAATAATTCCACCTCTGCGGCGGTGGCGCGTTTCAAAAATAATACCACCCCGGTTGGCTTGTTGCATCTGAGAAGTTACCAGAGGGATAGTCTCTGGCGCTCTCAAGTCCCGGATATTTAGAGCTTGCAACTCTTCCAAGCTATAACCATAAGTTAAAGTCGCTGCCCGGTTAGCCTCTAAGATAGCACCGTCTGGTTTTATAAATAGGATAATATCGAGGGTATTCGCCGAAAGTAGATGATAACGTCTCCTTATGTTTTCGGCCTCTTTGCGTTTGCTTATATCGTGAAATCTAAGGCTGGTACGGACTCCCCCATTTTCAACATAGAAAATTCGGGAAGTTAGCTCGACGGGTATCTTAGTGCCATCTTTGGCAATAATCGTTAACTCGCCAGTGGCAGAGCCTTCTTTAGCTCGTCGCTCCAAATATTCGGGGAGATTGGGGTCAGTGGTATCCAATATACCTGCTCGGCCCCGTGCGATAATCTCCTCCTTGCTATAGCCCAAAATGCGCGTAGCGGCAGGATTTGCGTCAAGTATTCGGCCATCCGGGGCCGTCAGCATTAAGCCATCCTCACTATTTTCAAAGAGTAGGCGATAGATCAGGTTGCTTTCTTCGGCTTGTGGCTCAGTTTGAGCTTTTTGTAAAGTAATATCGTGGGAAGAGACCAATAATCCAGCCGAAGAGGGGTAGACTCGTACTTCTAGCCAAAGGTTAAGGGACTGGTAAAATTCTTCAAAGATGAGACCTTCTTGTTCGGCTATGGCCTGATGACACTTCTGATAAAAGCATGATCCCACTAATTCAGGAAACTCCTCCCAGATATTCTTGCCCAAGATTTCCGACTTGGGCGGCCAGCCGATTCGCTGGAAGAATTGGGCTGCCTGCTGGTTGAGGTAAGTAAATTCTCCTTGATTATTAACGGCAAAAAAGGCATCGCTAATGCCCTCTAGCAAAGAGACTAGGTGATCGGTATCTGGTAGATTCATACTACTTTCCTTATTTGTCCCACGTTTCAGGATGTTTGTTACAAAATTAACTAACACTCTATTAGCAATTATTTGCTCTTTTAGCAATTATTACTCATTAGGTCTTTTTAGGCAATAGCATAAAGGTAATTTTTAGGCAATAGTACAAAGGTCCCTATAAGCTTAAACCGTATCTTCTCAATTGGTAGGGGTTTATTGAATAAACCCTCTACTTCAATTGGTAGGGGTTTATTGAATAAACCCTCTACTTCAATTGGTAGGGGTTTAT
>JACAUC010000283.1 GCA_013390945.1 Candidatus Chloroheliaceae bacterium | reverse complement strand
GATGATAACGGTTTAAGATGTTTGGTTAACTAAAACGTAAACATATTCAATACCAACTCTTGACTGGTTGGTAAAAACTCTCTAAGTAGTCGGGCGGCGGCGGAAGACATAGAGTACCTCTTGACCCCAAAGCTTAACCGGGTGAACCTCCATCGTCTCATAGTTCTGCTTGAGCCATGCCGAGTTAAGCGTATCGGCGCGGAGATGATTATTATAAACGATAATAAAGGCAGGGCGTATCTCCTGCAAGAGTGGTAATTCGGGCCGATTCAGTGCCTCCGGGGTTACTAATCCGGCGAGATCATAGGTTTGGCAATTACAGAAATAGGCCAAGGTGCCAATCTCTTTGGTAGCAAATTGCTCGTTGGGAGGTAGGTCTTTCAATAATCGGGTGGCTACCTCTTGGTAAAGCACCTCGCGCCCGATTTGGGATTCGGCCAGCGTGGGTTTGTTGGCTAGAGCCAACCAGACTAGCCCCCCCGTTAGCAGCCCTCCTCCTATCCTGATTCCTACTTCTAGCGGGTGGCCTAAGCGTTCAATTAGAGGTTGGCTTAAACCTACTACTCCAATTAAAGCAAAAAGAAAGTAGAAAGGGAGTAGCGGAATATAGTACCATGGGAAGTAGTGAAAAGCACCCGTAGCAATAAAAATGACGCAATAAAGTGACCACCACACCAGAGGTAAACGGAGGCCACGATAATTTTGACTACGTAAAATAGTGAAAATACCTAATGCGGCTAAAATAGTCAGTATAGGTTTAAAACTTTGTAGGAGAAAGATTAGAAGTTGTATAAAACTTTCGGAGGGGGTATTATCATTATTGTAAGTGGCTTTGGCTAGAACCGATTGGGAAATAGGATTGCCATAGTAAAACGTGGCAAAAGTGAACCATAATATCGGCAAGGGTAGGAAAGCTAACCCCATCCGCCAAGGTAAGCGACGCTCTTTTAATAGGTAATCTCCGAAAAGAACCGCCCCCATAATCAGGCCATCCGGTCGGGCTAAGAAGAGCAGTCCTAGTACTAGCCCGGCCTGAACGTAACGTTGCCGCAAGTAGAGGTAGAACATACCGACTAAAAGGGCAATATAAAGCGAAGTTTCCATCCCCGACACGGCATAATTAATATAATCCGGCCAAAAGGCTACCAATACTCCTGCTGCCAGCCCAACTCTCGGTAGCTTCAGAAAATCGCGGCTTATCAAGTAGAGCAGGCTAATCGTAAGGCTATCACTAAAGAGGCTCAGCCAGAGGCTCGCGCCCTCTGGTGCTATTCCTAGATAGTTGGGTAAAGCTAAGAGAAGGGCTAAAAGTGGGGTAGTGGTGCCGAGGATATGGCGACCGTCGGGATTATAGACGAGGCCCAACCCGTTAACCAGATTGCGACTATAGCGGAATGTGATATAAGCATCGTCAATTATAAAACTTCCGTACCAGAGCCTTATTAACACTGCTCCTAATAGAATAAGCGTTAGCCAAAATTTATCTTTGGCTAGAATAGTCTGTTTTATAGCTTGCCCTGCCGGATTTTTTGGTTCGATCAAAGATGTGATCCTTCTTTAGTTTGCTAACTGACCTGCAAGGAGAGTAGCGGCTATTCGTATCATCTCCAAATTTCGTGGTAGGGGTGTATTGCATACGCCCACAGCGAGGTGGGTTTATTCAATAAACCCCTACTTACTGAGAAGATACGGCTATTCTTCTAAATAAAACTTAGGCTCAGACCCGCGAGGGGTGCTGTCGCTGCTGCTACGCCTTTGCTCTGGATCAAGACTCCAAAATTGCCCATTGCGGTCGGATTTATTAGACGTTGCAGGGCGTTATATTCGGCCATTACCTCTTTGGGAGGGCGCTTAGTGCTGGTGCTTAACTCCAGCAGGAGGTTAGCAATGCCTAGCCCACCTAGAAAGGCCATTTGAGTAGTAAAGCCCTCGGTTTTCAGCCCGGCGGCTTCGCCTTGTTTAATTAGGGCCGTGAAATCTATATGGGCGGTAATATCTTGGTGGCCCACGTTAAGATAAGGATTGTCGCCGACGGTATGACCGTTGTAGGTCTGAAGTGTTCCGGTTTGGCGGCGCGGGTGATAGCGGCGTTCGGCTTGATAGCCATAGTCAATCGTCAGGATATATCCCTGAGCGATAACCTGCGCTACTTGCTGCATCCAATCCAAAGCGGCCAGATTGATCTCGGTGCGATAGCCCTCCTCGTAGCGGGTGGGGTCAAGGTGGGCTGCTTCAAAATAGGTGGCTAAGGAGGAGGTTGAAAGTGGTCCGGTCTCTTCTTCAAAATCACCTGCTGGATTCAAGCCCACATAAACCTCGCGCCATTCGCCCTCGACCAGTTGGATCAGATGCACTGGGAAAGCATCTACCAATTCATTTGAGAAGCAACCACCTACCACGCTGCCCGGCTCAAATTCGTCTAGGTCACGCCAACTTACTTTTGGGAGCAGGGTTGCGCCATCTGGTACCGCCAATAAGCGGCGACGTTGCCCCTCCTGAAGGGATTTACTTCGCTCAACAATGGTATAACTTAGCCCCGGCCAAAGCTCTTTTTCTTGTTGGTAGAAATGGGTTAATATATCGGAGGCCAATAAACCCTGACCTGCCCCCATTTCTACCAGTTGAAATTTTGGCGGTTCGCCCAATCTGCGCCAAAACTCCGCCAGTTGACGGGCGATCAATTGACCGAAGGCTGGCGTAAGATGGGGGGCGGTGTAAAAATCGCCCTTGGCCCCAATCAGCCCGACGCGCGAGGTATAGTAGCCCTCCTCTGGTGCATAGAGGGCCAGTTCCATAAAGCGGGCAAAGGGGATGCGTCCGCCAGTTTGGGCTATTTCGGCGGCAATTAAGCGGCGCAAAACTGGATTATCAGCATTGTCAGCATTTTCCGTTAGTGTTATCATAAGGCTATCTTATCATTTAAGGGACCTGGTTACAAATGTTTTAAGGGGCGATCATGGGTTTTCGACTCAAGCTGATACTCTCTTATGCGGCAGTTATTTTTCTAGCCCTGTTGTTAAGTTTGCTGATTTTTGGTTTTTTGGCTCAGCAAATTCTGCAAGGGCAACGCCGCGAGGCCGAGGAACGCCTCTCCCGGCAGACCCAAGTAGTGCAAAGTGCCATTAACAACCTCTGCTTGCGGGGTTGCTTTCTAAACGATTATCGGGAACGGTTGCTGGCTTACTCTGGTTTGCTCGATGCCCGAATTTTGCTGATAGATGAGCGGGGTGTCGTCCAAGTAGATACCGCTTCCTCTAAGGAGAATCAAGAGAATAAAACGCTCAGTGGTTATACCTTGGTAACGCGGGACAATCTGCCCCATTTCGGTAGCACCCAACTCAATGGTATAGAATATATCTATTATGCCTTATCCGGCCCGTTTTTGGCAGAGACCGTAGGCGAAAGACCGACCGAATTTGCCAGTTTTAACGGGCAGGTGCGCGCCCAGACTAAGACCGATCTGGTACTTTCTGTGCCGGAGGCGCGGTTGGATGCTAATTGGAATAGCCTGCTGAGTGGAATGCTGTTGGCTGGTCTGTTGGTCTTTGGTCTCGCGGTAGTCGCGGCAGTCTTGATTGCGCGTAGTGTAGCCCAACCTCTGATTAGGATGACCCATGCCAGCGAAGCGATTGCTCAAGGTGACTATTCGCAGCAATTACCGGAGCCTAAGAAGAGTCCTAAAAATGAAATGGGACGGCTGGCGGTTAGTTTCAACCGGATGGCCCGTGAGGTTGCCCGTTCCCAACAGACCATGCGTGACTTTGTGGCTAATGTTTCTCATGAATTAAAAACGCCCCTGACCAGTATTCAAGGCTTTTCGCAAGCGATTCTGGATGGTACGGCTGATGATAGAGATTCGCTAGAGCATAGTGTGGAGGTAATAAGCACCGAGGCGGCCCGGATGCGTCGTTTGGTAGATGAACTGCTCGACTTGAGCCGGATTGAATCGGGTCAGGTTGAATTGGCCCGGCGCGAGATCAGCCTAGAAAAGTTGCTGGAGCAGGTGGTAGCCAAGCTTAAACCTCAAGCTACCGCCAAACACATCACCATTCAAGCTTTCCTCGACCCTTACCATCGCCCGCAGCCCTCTTCATCATACGGTAGTTTTTTGGTAATGGGCGATGGCGACCGACTAGAACAAATTTTTACTAATATTCTCGATAATGCGATTAAATATAGCTCTGCCGGAGGCGAAGTGGGGGTAAGGTTGTCCGGTAGTGCTGAAGCGGGCAAATCCGGCACTGGACGGGTAGTGGTTGAAATCAGCAATCGGGGACTATTTATACCGCCGGAGCATTTGACGCGCATTTTTGAGCGCTTTTACAAGCTCGATAAGTCACGCGCTAAACGTGGCGGCGAAAGTACCGGGCTGGGCTTAGCCATTGCCAGAGAATTGATCGAGGCCCACAAAGGTAGCATTGTGGTAACAAGCCTCTCCTTGGAGGAGCCGACTCTCTACCCGGTTCCCCTACCGACGATAGCCCCAGCGGAGGGGCTTACTACTTTCACGGTCAGCTTGCCGCTTTTGGTTGCGCCCTCTACCCCATGAGCTTCGCTTAAAGTAGAGGTTCCTTAAAATCTAATCTTCTCCTAGCCTGAAATTGGGCGGAGGTTGGGATTGGAAATTGGGCGGAGGTTGGGATTGGAAATTGGGCGGAGGTTGGGATTGGAAATTGGGATTGGAAATTGGGATTGGAAATTGGGATTGGAAATCGGGATTGGAAATCCCTCCTACAGGTGTTGGGAGATTCAGGATTTTCGATGCCAGAGAAGCGGTACTAGCGAATTGCTCAAGGCTACTCCGGCGGCTAAGGAGCCACCGAGGAAAGTAGCTTGAGCCAACAATATCATACCTTCAGTCGGTTGGTTTTGGGCTAGATACAGCATCCCTTTGTAAATCGTTAGGCCGGGTAGTAGTGGTAAGATGCCCGGCAGGATGTAGAGCGTGATTGGGGAGTGTTGCCAACGAGCTAACCCCCAACTTAAAATTCCTACCACGAAAGCGGCTAGGAAAGTCACTAGCAGGCTGGTGTTATTTAGCCTCATAATAAGCAGGTGGGTCAACCAACCAGTCGCTCCGGCTAGACCAGCAGTTAAAATAGCGAAACGTGGAATCTGATTGGAGATGGCGTAGCAGGAGGAGGCTAGAAAAGCCGCTACTACTTGGATCGGGATTTGCCAAGCTTCACCCCCGGCTTGATCGAAGGGACCAGTATTGACCCCCAATTGTAAGGCGGCACTCAGTGCTAAACCAACGCCACTGGCTAACGCTGCGCCTCTAAGGAACGTTTCTAGGCCACGAGCCGCGCTGCTGATTAGGTCGCCGGAAATGCCATCTTGGACACTAGTTACTAGGGCCGCCCCCGGAACTAGACGGATAATCGCTCCCGCCACTACTAGATTGGTGTGAATCGGCAGACCGAGCCAAGCCAGCCCTAGAGCAATCGCCGTCGCTAGAGCCGCGCCACAAAAATCACCAAAAATCGCGGGAATGTGGGCTTTTTTAAAAAGTACTACCAATAACTGAATCAAGATGGTGCTAAGGAGTGCCGGGATAACATCCAGAGGGCCACCACCTAGCAGCAAAGTAGTACCAGCAGCAGTTCCGGCCCCGGCTCCTAACCAAAGCCAGAAAGGATAGAGCTTAGGGGTATGTTCAATCTGGTCAAGTTCATGTTGGGCCTCTTCTAGCGTGACTAGCCCACGTACTACCCGGCGCGACAAATCGTTAACGTCAAAGATGGAGTTATAGTTTACCGACCGATAGTGTACCCGGCGGATTACGGTCAGGGGGTAATTCATCTGCTCATCGTCAATCGAGAGATAAAGGCCCGTAGGTGTTACCATACAATGACTGTGCTGGATACCAAAAGACTTGACCAGCAGGTTTACCGTCTCCTCGACCCGCACGGTTTCGCCTCCACTGCGTAAGATAATCTCACCCGCTTGCACCGCTAGGGTTAACACTTTTTTGGTTTTTTCGTTTATCGGCAAATTTACCTAAATCCTATTCCTCCGGGTGATGACCGTTAGAGGTATGATAGCCGTTCTGTTGCAAGCCTCGATCAAGACCGGGCCGGAAGAAGTCGGGGGAGAGTTCGTTGGTTTTGGTTTTGGTCTTGGCTTTACCCGGCTTTGGTGCTGGCTTGGTTTCGCTACTGAGGGGTTGACTTACCTCTTCGGTGAGGCTGCGAATTATCCTTAGTAGTTCCGCCGAATCGAATTGAGGTAGCGTGTTAAGATTAAAGACTAAAAACAACTGTGGTACGGTGGAGCGCACCGAGATGCGGCGAATCTCTAGCTTCAGGTCGTGGAGCAGGGCAATCAAGCGGAAGGCACTCTCGCGCCCGGCCTTAGTTTTAAAAGCTACCCGGTAAGGCGCACCTTTTGGGTAATCTTCTACCTGCCACGCTTGAGCATCTAGCGCAATCATTCGGGGCGGTGGTTCCTTAATACCAAAGATTTCAAACTGACTTGAAAAAGGGGGGTTGCGCTTGATTTGGATTAGGAAACTCATGCTATCACGTCCGCCGCGTAGCAAAGAGATTATTAGATTAAAAATGCGGCGCGATTGTGCGCCCAACACAATTATCGCTTCGCTTATTACGCCATTTCCATCCTTAATTGAAATATTTAGTTGGTCTGTACCATTCCAACGGCTGGTGATGCGGCTACCTAGAATCCGAAGTGGCTCTTCTAACCAGTGTGCCATCCAAGTTAATTTCCGCCGATTGTGCCAAGCACTATAGAAATAGGAACCGACCCAAGCAAAAAGCAGGCCAAAGACAAAATAAGCCAGTGGATTTTCTAGCATAGTGGTCTAGCTTAATCGGCGCAGCCACAACTACCACCACAGCAGCCACCACCATTGCTGGAGTTATAGCTACTAGCGGGACGGGAGACACCGCCCATTTTGCTCATAGCCGAAAAGGTGGTTAATTTGCGCTTAGCGGTTCCCTCTTTGCCACAACTAGGACACGCTAACTCGCTATCACTGGAGCTAATACCGCGCAAGCGTTCAAAATCGTTGCCACAATCCAGACACTTGTAAACGTAAACTGGCATTTTATTCTACCTCATTTCAAAATTAGTTAAATTTCTGATTTTTAGACTTTTGACTGAGGTATTATAACAGACCCCTGCCTAGCTAACAATGTAGGCCGAAAAAATCGGTGTGATGCAAAGTCGGGATTGGTCGGGATTAGAAATCCCTCCGACAAAGAGGG
>JACAUC010000282.1 GCA_013390945.1 Candidatus Chloroheliaceae bacterium | reverse complement strand
GCGAAAACCTTTGTAGGAGGGATTTCTAATCCCGATTAGTGCGAAAACCTTTGTAGGAGGGATTTCTAATCCCGATTAGTGCGAAAACCTTTGTAAGAGGGATTTCTAATCCCGATTAGTGCGAAAAGGAGCTAAAAAAATGGAAATAAGCGAAAAAATTCAGATTTGCAAACTATGTGTCCTAAGCGACAATATGGACGGGGTGCGCCTCGATGCCGATGGGGTTTGTAACCACTGCCATAAAATCACCAGCGAAGCCCAACTACAGATTTGGCGCGAAGAAGATGAGGCGGAATTTCGCGAGCTAGTCGCGGAAAAACGGGGTCAAGGAGCCTATGATGTAGTGGTAGGCTGGAGTGGAGGTAAAGATAGCACCTACACCGTCGCTATGCTCAAAGAGCGGTACAATTTGCGGGTCTTGGGTTTTAGCTTTGATAATGGCTTTGTCTCCCCCACCGCCATCAAAAATCTAAATGTGGTAAGCGAAAATTTGGGCGTAGACCTCATGATAATTAAGCCCCGCTTTGATCTGATGCAGCGCATCTTTCAAGGCTCCATCACCGATAAAGAGATGTATTCCCGCAATGCCTTGCATCGAGCCAGCGTAATTTGCAACTCCTGTATGGGTCTCGCTAAGTTTATTGCCCTGCGGATTGCGATTGAGAAGCGTATCCCGATGATGGCCTTTGGCTGGACACCTGGACAGCAAACGGGCGGACGGATGGGCGCACTCTTTCCCACCAATCCTGCCATTATGCGTAACATGATGGAGGCCAGTATGAAGCCCCTGCGTAAGCTAGTGGGCGAGGCCATCAATCCCTACTTCCTAGAGGAAGAACATTTTGCAGATGCCAGCCGGTTCCCTTGGAATGTCTCCCCCTTAGCGTGGGTAGATTACGACGAAGAAAAGATCAAGGAACATATCAAGCAATATGGTTGGGAAAAACCCACCGACACCGATCCCAACTCCACCAACTGTTTGCTCAACACCTTTGCCAACGTTATTCACATTAAACAGTTTGGTTTTAACCCCTACGCCAAAGAACTAGCCGGATTGGTTCGGCAAGGTAAAATGGAGCGGCAAGAAGCCCTTGACCGACTTAATACCAAAGAAGACCCCAAAATTCTTCAAAAGGTAGAGGCGCGTTTAGGCAGAGAAGCTTAGCTCAAGCTAAAGGGCCGGGTAGTTTAACCCTTGCCCTCTTAGGCAAGGTTCAAAATCGGGAACCTTCGCTTTACAATTCGGGTAGTCCAACCGGAAATTTATTTCCGGTCAAGCCACCAATGAGTACCATCCTAAAGACCAGTCTGCGTGTAAAGCCGGTATGAACCTTGCCTTAATTGGTCAAGAGGCAGAGCAACACCCTATAGTAATCGTTAGTTGGCAGCCTGCCACTGTTGATACTCTTCTGAAGATGTGAAATTCATAGAAGGCTCGTGCAGGTCAAGAAGAGCCTTTTCGAGTATTTCGTTGAAAAGAGTAGCTTTATTCACCTCCCAAACCTGTGGCGAGTTCATTTTTTTCTTAAACTTTCTTACAGTAACAGCTCGGCTTTCACCACCAGACTGTAAATTCAGGGAAGATTTACTATCCTCGGAGATGAAATCCTTGTAAATTAAGAGTGCTTCCGATAGAGAAGGGCTGGACTGGTATTTTTTGTAAGCATCATAGAAATCTATGGCTTCCACGCCTTGAAAGGTTTTCCGGCAATAAGACCTGAAAAAAGGACCGATTTGACCAGTAAGGTAGCCCTCAAAGGTGTTGGGTAAGGATTTCTTAATATTGGTAGGACGTTGAAAGGTGATAGGGCTTCGTTTTCTGGCACGTTGAATCAGGTTTTTTACCGCCTGATTTCCATAAGTCCGCTGAAGGGTTAAAATGGTCTCAGGAGTGGCCTTGTGGGGATCGCGAATGGCCCGGCGTAGCGTCTGCGTATCGGGTTGTGAGACAGGAGAGCCCTCAAAAACTTCAGCTTGTCCCTCTTCTGTTTGGTTTGCCCTGACTTTTGACTCCTCTTCCTGCTTGACCTTGTAATGTGCTTCCTTCATGTTAAGTTACCACCTTTCCAAAGCTAAATGAACTCATACCAAACAATTGCTTATTTTAGTTTTATCATAAGGTAGTCTTCCTGTCAATGAGAAAATACTCACCCTTCTTGGCGCATTATTCTCGGTACGATATGCTATAATAGGCCGAAATCAAATTTGAACAACCTTTGACGGCGTTTCTTCTTCTGCCCAATTTTTGAACGCTGTTCTGCCCGGTGACTATTGGAAAGCTGTTAAATTATTAATGAAAATATACGAAGAATTTCGGCTGGCGGCCTCTGGTACGCGCCTCTATTGCCCGGATTGTGGTCAATCTAATTCATCAGGTAGGGAGACTTGTGAAGCATGTAACACCACCCTACTACGTTCAGCCTCCATTTTTCAGAACCTGCTAGATGCTATCGTCCGGCCTATGCAAGGGATGAAGCGCGTTGCGGCTACGGCCCCACTAATACAAGGGTTACTGTTGGTGTTACTAACGACAGCCTTTCAGTTTGTGCTTTACGCCATCAGCGGGTATCATTTCTGGCAATATTATTTTACCAATCCTGACAAAATTGCGAGTGATTTCCCCAACATATATAATGATCCAAATTACATTAATTTATTTTTGGAAGATAAAGTAACTTCTGGCCTACCTGAATTTTGGCAACTTTTGTTATTATATGGGTTAAGCTGGTTCCTTTTCACGGGGGCAATTTATTTGGGTGTTCGGCTTTTCTACCAGAAAGAAGCTCATTTCAACTACCTGAATTTGTTGTCGGTCGTGGCTTTTAGTCGGGTATCCTACTTAGGCTTGTTGGTATTGGCGGTCGTGGTATTGTTGGCCCCCGAAACGACTTCGGTGGTTAGGTTTTTTAACCTGCTGCCGTTAGTCTGGCAAGCGTTTTTGTTGATTGTAGGAGTCCGCACTAGTACGGGGCTTAACTGGAATCGGGCAGGTATAGTTGTAATGATTCCTGTTCTAATGTTCACCTTCCTAGTAGGACTTCCGTTTTAATCTTAACCGCGAGAACCCATATTCGGCCCTAAGACTTTCAAAAAACCTTGTAGGAGGGATTTCTAATCCCGATTTGGGTCATAAATCAGATTGGTATTAGATACCGTTCTAATCTAGGGACAGCTATGAGTGAACCTCAAGAGAATGGCATAGATAAAATTACAAAGCAAAAGACTGAACGAATTTGGGTAGTGCAACCGCCGCCGCCGCCGGAATTTTTTGAGCAAGTGGCGGCCTTGGGACTTTCGCGCTTGACCGCTCATTTGCTCTATCATCGTGACCTCCAGACCATCGAAGCGATTGACTATTTTTTCAAGGCGAGTTATGTCTCTTTAGCCGATCCTATGCTAATCAAAGATATGGCGCAGGCCGTTGTGCGGATAAAAGCCGCTCTACAGGCAGGCGAACGCATGGCCGTCTATGGCGATTTTGATGCGGATGGCGTGACCGGATGTACCCTGCTGGTGCAGTTTTTAAGGTCCGTAGGAGCCGAGGTAATTCCCCATATCCCTCATCGGGTAGAAGAGGGTTATGGGCTAAATAATGTCGCGCTACAACGCTTAGCCGAAGCGGACGTAAAGCTGGTAATTACGGTGGATTGCGGTGTCTCTAACGTGGCGGAAATTGCTTTTGCTCGCGAATTGGGGATGGATGTAATCGTGACCGATCACCATCTACCACCCGACCCCCTGCCGGAAGCCGCCGCTATTCTGAATGTTCGCCAACCTGGAGATCACTATCCCTACAAGGGGTGTGCTGGGGTAGGCATGGCTTTTCATTTGGTGCGAACCCTTTCTCAGAACGGCGTAAAGCCTAAAAACCTGACACCTCGCCACTTGCTAGATTTGGTGGCACTTGGCACAGTAGCCGACCTTGCACCCTTGACCGGGGAGAATCGGGTATTGGTGGCAAGTGGTCTTAAAGCCCTCAATCGTTCCAAACGGCCCGGATTAGTGGCATTGATCGAGGCAGCAGGACAGGTTCAAGGTGAACTGGATGCCTTTTCGCTGGGTTTTCATCTTGCTCCAAGGATTAATGCCGCAGGTCGGATTGACGATGCTAAGTTGGCCTATAATCTATTGCTTACGGAAGATTTAGACTATGCCCGAAAACTGGCTGGCGAGTTAAACCAGAAAAACAAGGAGCGGCAGGTTCGGTTGGGAGCGGTGTTGGAAGAGGCTAGATCCAAAGTAATTGCCGAAAAGCTGGACGAACGGGGCAAAATTATGGTGCTGAGCGGCGAAGGTTGGCCTGCTGGAGTAGTGGGGCTGGTAGCAGGGCGGTTGTGCGAGGAATTTAACCGTCCCGTAGTGGTTTTGGAGCAGGGCGAACCTTGGTCAAAAGGTTCGGCCCGTTCCATTGAAGCGTTTAATATAATGGCGGCACTCAACCAGTGTGCCGATCTGTTGGAACGCTACGGTGGTCACCGGGCGGCGGCGGGTCTTAGTTTGGCAACCTCTAACTTGCCCGAGTTTGAGCGTCGCCTTCAACATCTCGCCGAAACCCAACTGCAACAAGCTGATTTGATTCCCCGGCTAACCATAGATGCTGAAATTGAAGCGGCGGAAATTCCCACCGCTTTTGCCCAAAGCAACCTCTTAGCTCCTTTTGGAAGTGGAAATCCTGCCCCACTTTTTCTTACGCGCGGTCTAGTGTTGCGAGCCGCTCGTTCGGTAGGTACGACGGGAGCGCATCTTCGGCTTAGGTTGCTTGACCCGCAGCAGGGTCGTCTGGTGGAAGCGATTGCTTTCCGGGAGGGTCTTCAGGCTACCACACTCATTCTAGGTCAACGCCTAGATTTGGTCTATACCCTAGAGCAAAAGACTTGGCAGGGCCGAAAGCAACTTGAAATACATCTTCACGACTTTCGGGCCAGCAAAGATCCTTAGACAGAGCAACTTCCTACATCTTTCGGCTCACTTTTCCGTATCTTTAACCTTGGTTTTAGGTCTAAGTACAGATTTTGTGTGAATCGGGATTCAGATGAAACTTTTCTTGACAGATAGCGTATAATAGTGGTACAGAGTAAACGTAAACGAACTCTGAGATTTACAAGGGGATGCTTGGTTTCGACAGGGAGGGATGATACGGAGTTGCAGGCCGGGGCGCTTTAACCTCGTTACAAATGAAGCAAGCCATTAAACGGCAAAACTAATACACAGCGGGGTGCTTACGCACTCCAGCTCGCTGCTTAACTAAGTAAAGCAGCCATCCTCAGAGACCGCTTCTCCGACGGTTTCAAAAGGGTGTTGACAAATCGGAATGCTGCCAGAGTGAGTGTCGAGTAGCTCTGGACTAAGATTACCGTCTAGCTGAAAGCAACCCTGTCGGTGGGGTAGGCCGAAGCAAAATTTAATTCATCGAATAAGCTTGTAGTATACTTTGGTCTGAACTTTTTGGACGGGGGTTCGACTCCCCCCATCTCCACTTTATCTTAAAAATAAGCAGGGTGTGTTATTTCCACCGTAACTGCGAAAAAGCCACTTTTTCCATTGTAACCGCGAAAAAAGTATGATCGCGGTTTTTATTTTTCTAGCGTAGCCGCGAAAAGAAAAGCATTAATCTGAAAAACAGTTTGAACCTGTTTCATTGCTTCAAGTGGGACTGGCACAAAACCTTTTACCAGATGTACCGTTCGTAACGCTATTTTCCAACTTACCTCTCGAATCAATTTATCACTGCTTAGGCAAGGTTCATACCGGCTTTACACTTTAGGATGGTACTCACTGGTGATCCAACCGGAAATAAATGTCAACTGGTTGTCAGTTGCAACCTCGTTTTCACCGGGCTGATATACTGGTAAAACTTGCAGACGAATGTGCTTTGGCGGTGAGGGTAGCTGATCTGCCAAACACCAATAGTCTTGTCCCACTCGTCTGACCTCCGACCACTCCAATAGCTAGGTTCTTACCTTCAACCAAGCAGCAGGCGTACCCACCATCGGCCAACCCAATTCACCCAGCTTTTCAATTATTCCAGTCAAGCTCCATGGTTCATTACCTGATGCCTGCCATGCTTCCAGAAGGGCCGGGCCGAGAGTGTTCAAGGCAGCACGGGTGGTGAGGTCAAGCACCCGGTTTACTTCCTGGTCAGCTAGTTCTATTTTGCCATTGGGCTGGATGTTTAAACGAGCGTCAACCGGGCAAAAGACATAGCGTACCCTGTCCTCCCTTTCGAGTCGGGTTAGTTCAGCTTTCAGGTTGCGACCATCCCACTTTTCTGAAATCAGTGCCTCCAGTAAGCGGTCATTAGCCAGAATTTGAGAGGTCAGCCGAGTAATAAAGCGGGCGGTACGCTGGGTCTGAGAATGGTACAGCAGAATCGCATAGGCTTGCTTGCCATCGTACCCAGCCTACCCGCTTCCTGAGCGTAAGCTTCTAGGCTAGAGGGGGGGGTCATAGTGCAAGACAAAGCGGATTTCAGCTTTATCCACCCCCATCCCAAAAGCGTTGGTGGCTACCACTACATCCAGTTCGCCCTGCATAAAACGCTCCTGAATCTGGTGGCGTTCCGGGGTGGGCAAGCCACCATGATAAGCTTGGGCTGCAATGTTGCGGTCGCGCAGTAACCGGGCAAGCTGAGTAGCCGAGCGTCGAGTAGCCACATAGATAATGCCCGCCCCGCCCCGCACCTCGTCTTTTACCAGTTGGTTAACCAATCCTAAAGTGTAAAGCCGGTATGAACCTTGCCTTAGCCTAACAAAGGTAGCCGCCAATAAGGGGCCGTCATAGCTTGCGCCGTTGTGGGCAATCAAGGGCAAATCGTCGGTATAGGCCATAAACTCCCGTCCGCATCGTCCGGGGCTAGTGCTAACGCTTGGGTAAAAATTTCGTAGGCTTCGGTATGGTAGTTTTGCCTAACCTGAGCGAATCCTAGATAGCGCAAAGCCTCCACGCGCTGGCTTGAATTAGGTGGCGCAAGACTTAACACCTGTTGAAGTTTAAAAATCGCACCCTTATAGTCTTCTTGGACCAACTTTTTTGTCCCTTGCTCCAATCCCAAATCAAGCTGTTTGGGGCTAAATTGCAAGTCCTTTACTGCGGGTTTATTTCCTTTTGCTTTTTTGCTCATCTTCTTTACAATTCCTCCTTTCCCTTCACCTTACCTTCAAATAAGTCCCTGTAGGAGGGATTTCTAATCCCGATCAGAGAAATCCCGATCAAATAAGTCCCTGTAGGAGGGATTTCTAATCCCGATCA
>JACAUC010000281.1 GCA_013390945.1 Candidatus Chloroheliaceae bacterium | reverse complement strand
ATTTGGAACAAAACCTAGTACAAGGGATTTCTAATCCCGATTTGGAACAAGACCTCGTACAAGGAATTTCTAATCCCGATTTGGAACAAGACCTCGTACAAGGAATTTCTAATCCCGATTTGGAACAAGACCTCGTACAAGGGATTTCTAATCCCGATTTGGTTAGGAGGGATTTCAGATTGGCTTTTTGCGCCCTCTTCTGAGATAATTAGGGCTGTCACCTTAGAACCAAGAAAATTAATCAGGTAGGATTTTACCAGCGATAAAGATATGCCAAAGATCGAATTTTTATATTTTGCGGATTGCCCCAGCCACGACCGTGCTTTGGCTTTACTAAGGCAGGCATTAACCGAGGAGGGTTTGAACCCTGCTGCGGTCACTATTATTGAGATTAAGACCGAAGCCGAGGCGGAGGAGTACCAGTTCTACGGTTCACCCACCATTCGGGTCAATGGGCTAGATATTGCCCCCTTACCACCCGATATTTCGGAACCGGGCCTCTCTTGCCGAGGTTATCAAAAAGCGGATGGGCGCATTTCACCTTTGCCCCCCCTAGAATTAATGGTGCAGGCTTTGCGTAAGGCTAACGCGGTTCAATAATTAAGAGGAGCTTAAAAATGGCTAAACTGAAAATTGGCGACAATTTACCTAATTTTACCCTACCCGCCACCGATGGCAATAGTTATGAGGCGCAAACTCTTTTAGACCAGAGTGCGGCCCTAATTGTGGTCTTTACCTGTAACCATTGCCCCTATGTGGTGGCTTGGGAAGACCGGATTAACCATTTAGCCCGCCGCTACGCCGAGCAAGGGGTAAAACTAGTGGCAATTAATTCTAATGATGCGGTAAAATACCCGGCGGATAGTTTTGAGAAGATGATCCTACGGAGCCAGCAAAAAGAGTTTAGTTTCCCCTATCTGCATGACGCAAGCCAGCATGTAGCCCATAGCTACGGTGCGGAGCGGACTCCCGAACTCTTTATCTTTGACCGAGCGGGTACTTTGACCTATCACGGTGCTTTAGATGATAACTATGATGATGAGAAGGCGGTTAAGCACCCCTATGCACAGCAGGCGGTGGAAGCAATCTTGGCGCAGCATGAGGTAGTGTTTGCCGAGACCGCTCCAGTCGGTTGTACTATTAAATGGAAACCCACGAAATAAATTTTGGATTATAACCATTTTGGATTTTGGATTGGGGATCTTGGATAAATTGCCTAACCCCGACTAAAATCCAAAAGCGGCTTTGCTTGACTGTAAACTGGGTTTTTGATTGGATATAGCCAAAATCTAAAATCCAAAATCAGAAAATCCAAAATAAATTTGAGGACTTATGTTTTTGGCTCCCCCCGCCGAGGTCTTGCTGGTATTAGTACTGGCCTTGGCTTATGACCAACTCTTTGGCGAACCACCAACTCCTTTACATCCGGTGGCTTGGTTGGGCAATTTAGTAGCTCTTTGGGAACGATTTGCTCCTAAAATCGGGCCGAATCGCCAGCTTCTTTATGGCTTATTGGCCGTCTTATCCAGCATTGGGTTGGTGTTATTCGGCTTGAATTATGGGCTGGAGTGGTTGCGAGGCTGGTCATGGGGTGCAACCGTAACTATCGAGGCTTTTTTGCTTAAAAGCTGCTTTAGTTTGCGGATGTTGGGTGAGGTGGGGCTAAAGATGCGCCGCTTGTTGGCCGGGGGTAAGCTGGAAGAGGCTAGGTTTGAAATGAGAAGTTTGGTGAGTAGGGATGCTTCTAAGCTGACCGATGAGCAGATTACCGCCGCCACCATCGAGTCGGTCACGGAGAATACCACCGATAGTTTTGTGGCTCCCATCTTATTTTTTCTCTTCTTAGGAGTACCGGGGGCCTTGGCTTATCGGCTGGCTAACACTTTCGACTCGATGATCGGCTATCGGGGCCACTACGAATATTTGGGTAAAGCCGGGGCTAGGCTGGACGACATTCTGAATTTTATCCCGGCTCGCCTGACCGCTTTTCTGCTGATTCAAAGCGCACCTTGGTACAAAGGTGATCGGGCTAACGCTAGGAAAATTGCTCTCCGCGATCATCGGCGGACTAGTAGCCCCAACGCTGGTTGGACAATGGCGGCGATGGCAGGAGCGTTACATATTCAGCTTGAGAAAGTTAACCACTATCGGCTAGGCGATGACGAGGGCTTGATTGTACCGGGTTTGATTAACCGAGCGGTGGCGGCCCTTTATATTGTAGCGGCAGAGTGCGTGGTTTTGGCTTTGTTGCTGAGCGGATTGCAGTGGTTTTTGCAAAGTATTAGTTAAATGCCCTTTCCGGCCTTTTCTGTTAAAATAAAGCCATATTGTTCTATAGAGATTTTATCCAAAGTGTTTGGATTCTAAAATATATACAAATTAAACCAACCCTACATAGGTTAACCCGCGTTGACTAGCATGGAAATGGTAGAGAAAGAGAGGCAGGGGTAATGGCATTTCAGGATAGAACGCCCAAATTAAGTACCCGCTTGGCCGGGTTAAAACCCGTCGCGCATGGTGGTTTGGACACCTCAGAATTAGACCGCCATATGGTAGACCCGCAAGGGGTAATTGACTTGAGTGCTAATATTCATCCCTATGGACCACCTGAATCGGTAGCCGAAATCATTAGTCGGGTGCGCCTAGAGTGCTACCCTGACCCCCGTGCGGCTTACCTGCGCGAAACCCTTGCCAGCCAACTTCGCCTGATGCCAGAAAATATCGCGGTAGGCAATGGCTCGGTCGAACTAATCTATTTGCTGGCCTCCGCTTACCTTGACCCGGGTGATAGGGGCATGGTGATTGGCCCCACTTTTGGGGAATATGCAGCGGCGATCCAAGTCTGTGGGGCAGAGTTAGTGGAGTACACTACCCGCGAGGAAGATGGTTTTGTCCCTGACCTCGAAAAGCTGATCTACGAAATTGAGCAAACTAAGCCGAAACTGGTTTTTCTGTGTAATCCTAACAATCCCACTGGTCGGTTTTTGAATGAGACCGAAGTTACCGGATTGATGGATGCCGCCAGCGATGTGGGCGGAATGTTGGTGGTGGATGAAGCTTATGCTGAATTGATGGATGAGAATGTCTCGCGCTGGAACTCTACCGATCTCTTATTGGCAGGTAACATTACCCTAATTCGCTCCCTGACCAAAGAATTTGCCCTGCCTGGTCTGCGGTTGGGTTACTGTATCGCCCCGGCGGAGGTAGGACGCGCCATCAACCTAGTACGCCCCCCTTGGGGAGTCAACGCTTTTGCCCAAGAGGTGGGACGCGAGCTATTGGCGGAGACAGCCTATCGTCACAAAGTGCGTCTGCGCCTAGCCGAGGATAAAACCTATCTGCTGGAACGGCTCAAGGAGGTAGGAATCTCTTATATTCCGGGTGTTGCCAACTTTATCTTGATAAAGGTAGGTGATGCTGCCGCTTGTTATCTGACCTTCCTTAAAGAAAAATTGGTAGTGCGCGATTGCACCTCGTTTGGTTTGTCGCAGTATATCCGGGTAGCCGTTGGTTCCCCGGAGGGCAGTGATCGGTTGGCGAAATTACTCCAGAGTTGGCAAGAGGCCCGTTCCGTTCGCGCTAAGGCTCCCGCCGTTCTAACTAGCCCCCGTAAGTCTTTGGCTAAAACCCTGATGGTTCAGGGTACAGCCTCCTCGGTGGGTAAGAGTACAGTGGTGGCTGGTTTGTGCCGTCTTTTTGTACAAGAAGGGTTGAGCGTTGCTCCCTTTAAATCGCAGAATATGGCCTTGAATAGCTATATTACCAAGGAGGGGGGCGAAATTGGCCGGGCGCAAGTAACCCAAGCCGAAGCTTGCGGTTTGGAACCCTCCGTTCACATGAACCCGATTTTGCTCAAGCCAGAGGGTGAGGCTCGCTGTCAGGTGGTCGTGCGGGGCAAAGCACAGGTCAGTATGACTGCCCGCGAGTATTACAAATACCGGGCCGAGTTGTTGGGTATTGTGGAGGAATCGCTCACCCAACTGCGGAGCGAACATGATCTGGTGATTATCGAGGGAGCGGGTAGCCCGGTGGAGATGAACCTGAAAGAGGACGACATCGTTAATATGCGGGTGGCAAAACTGGCTCAATCTCCCGTCTTGTTGGTGAGTGATATTGACCGGGGCGGGGTTTTTGCCTCGATTGTGGGTACTTTAGCCCTCTTGGAGCCGGATGAACAAGAGATGGTACGTGGCCTTATCATCAATAAATTCAGGGGTGATCCCAAGCTCTTTGAGGATGGGGTTACTTTCTTGCAACAAAAGACCGGTAAACCTGTGTTGGGGGTCTTGCCCTACTTTACCGATATAAAACTGGCGGAGGAGGATAGTGTTGCCCTTGCGAATAAACCTAGCCTGCCCAGCAGCGAGGGAAAAGCGTTGGATCGGGATGGTGTCCGCCGTGACCTTGACATTTGTGTTATACTTTTACCTCATATAGCTAATTTTGACGATTTTGATGCGCTGGAATTGGAAGAAGGAGTCGAGGTACGCTATGTCCGGGAACCTTTTGAGCTAGGCTATCCCGATTTGGTGGTAATACCCGGTACTAAGACCAGTATCGCCGATTTACAATTTCTGGAAGATAGCGGCATTGGGCGGGGTATTCGGCAACTAGCTGAAAATGGTACACCGGTTATCGGTATCTGTGGCGGCTACCAGATGCTTGGGCAGCGCATTGATGACCCGGAACGCATTGAAAGCCGGGTAGGTAGTGTGCCAGGCTTGGGTCTCCTGCCAGTTCAGACGGTCTTTGAGGCCCAGAAATTGACCTGCAAGGTGACAGGAAAAGTAGAGGGCAAGCGGGGATTATTTCAGGGATTAAGTGGTTTGACGGTCAGTGGTTATGAAATTCATATGGGTCGGACAGTACCAACCCATCAGCACGATGGGAACGGTAGCTTTGAAGAACCGGATGCGGTGCTACGGTTAACCCGGCGTGAAAACGAGTCCATTGATGACTTGGAAGGTTTTATGAACGAGCGGGGTAATGTTTGGGGTACTTATCTACATGGTCTTTTTGCCAATGATGGTTTCCGCCACGCCATTTTATCCAATCTGCTCAAGCGTAAAGGCATTACTGATAGTAGTTTGCAAACCAAGCGTTTCCGTACCCTTTCTAAAGATCGGGATTATGAACGTCTCGCCGAACTTTTACGCTCGAACTTGGATCTAAAGGTGTTGCGTGAGTTGGTGGGTTTGTAGATAGCAGTTGGATTTTGGATTAAATTAGTCTAAAATCCAACTAACGGCCTTTTCTTAACCTGTTAGGCACGGTTTTTGCTTGTAATACACCAAAGTCAATTTGTCATCCAGTTCTATACTGGAGAAGAGGAACAGGGCTATGCCACAATCCCCTAAACGATTACTGGTAGTTGAAGACGATCCTGATTTGAGACAACTAGTGCTGTATACCTTTGAAGATGAGGGCTATGAGGTAAGCACGGCGGCCAATGGGCTTGAAGCACTGGAGAAGATAGAAATATGTTCACCAGATGTAATTCTGCTCGATATTAATATGCCCTTGATGGATGGTGCTACTTTGGCTGCCGAACTTAAACGCCACCCGCTCACGAAAACTGTGCCACTGGTAGCGATTTCTGCCGCCGCTAATTTACGTAGCCACGCTGAAATGCCGGTCGAAGGCTGGATTGTCAAGCCCTTTGATATGACCCAGTTATTGACCGTGATTGATATTTTGGCTGAGCGGCAGCGTAATCTTCGGCGGATTCTTCACGCCGATTAATTCGCAGGCAACTTTCTCCCTCAAGTAAATAAAAAAGCGGCCCCTGAAATAGGACCGCTAAAAGACTTCTAAAATTGCTCAAGTGGTGATGGTGGAGGCTTTACCTTCAGCCAAGCCCACTAGTGTCTCCCCATCTTTGAGTTTACCTTTGAACGAGGTGGCACTAATCTCTAGCTGGTTAATATTAGTGCTATCCAACTGGATTATTAAGACTAGAGCGGCTTTATCACCCTTGGTGAAAACAAGCTGCTCAGTGGTACTCGTACTAGACGAACGATTGTCCAGCGTATAACCCTTCCCCTTCATTTTATCGGTATAAAAGCTCTTTAGGCTACTAATACTCTCCTTAGAAGTATAGAAACTATACGTAGTATCTTTCAGAGTCTTGGCAAGTTCGGTTTGATCGGCACTGTTAAGTTCCACCTTAGTAGAGTTATTAGGTGCGGGTAAATCACCACCACTACCCAGCAAGAAGAAGAATCCTCCTCCAAGCAAAACCAGCGCGGCAAGGGCTATTACTGCAATGATAAGTAAGGGGCTACCCTTTCGACCAACTTTCGGCGGTTGGGCATAGGCTGCTTGTTGTGGATAGCTACCAACTGGGGGTGGCTGCCCATAGTTAGGCTGGGGGTAGGAGTTTGACCCTTGGGGTGGTTGCCCATAGCTAGGTTGGGGGTAGGAGTTTGACCCCTGGGGTGGTTGATTGAATCCACCATACTGCGGATAGGAAGCCTCTGGTTGGGGCTGCCCATAGGTGGACGGTGGTGGTGAGGATTGTCCATAGTCCGACGGTGGTTGGAACTGGTCGAAATTTGGCTGAATTGGGGGAAGTGCGGCCTCTCCATAAGAGGATGGCGGTGACAAAGGTGGCGCATCATAGCTTCCCTTTGCTCCAGTACCCATACTACTAGAGGCAGGTTTGCCGGAATCTATACCCGAACCATAAGGCGAGGAACCGAGTTCAAAGGCCGGTAGGGTGGCAGCGGATGGCCCAAGATTGGGAGAGACCATCGTGGCAGCACCATCTTGAGTATCTACCAATTTAAGCACGGTGGTTCCTACCTGCAAGGTATCGCCAGGTTTAAGGGTAATCACCGAGCTGATGCGGGTGCCATTGACAAAAGTGCCATTGGAACTGCTCAGATCAGTAACTATCACTCCTGCTGACTTTAGTTCAATATGAGCGTGTTTACGTGATACCTGTTCGTCGCTTACCACAATTTCATTGCTTGATTGTCGGCCAATTGAAAGCTTACTGCCAACACTCAAGTCGTAAGTCCTGCCTGGTTCGGCCCCTGATTGAACAACGAGCTCCATATAGCCCCCTTTATTATTGTTACTCGGTCAAATGAGACTTGACTGGTTTTTTTCTCTCAACTTCTTTCCAATTATACACGTTTAGCTAAGTCTAATCAATACTGCAATCTGAAAATCTATCAACCGACCGCACCTAGCTTATGCGGTTTCCTCTCTTTAACCGCCGAAAGAATTTGTACCTGCTTTTGCTTGCCAAACTGAGGTATAATCTTAGGTAAGCTCGACCTGAAATAAATTTCGGATCTCTGAGCTAAAACCGATTGAATTTACCCTATGGCAAAGGCCAACCTACGACCAACCTACGACCAACCTACGACCAACCTACGACCAACCTACGA
>JACAUC010000280.1 GCA_013390945.1 Candidatus Chloroheliaceae bacterium | reverse complement strand
ACAAAATCTGTAGGATGCTGCTCCGCCAGTTGATTTTCACCTACCACTACTCTTGCCAGATTGGGTAGCTCTTAGACTTTGCAACAGCCTTATTAGAATGGTAAAGCCGCTTTGAAGCGGGCCATTTAGGGGTTATAATAAGTAGCGAGGAGGGTATCGTATGAGTGAAAACCTAGAGCTAATGCTCCGGCAATTTGAAGGGTTGTCGGTTCTAAAATTTTACATTTCCGAAAGGGGGTAATTTTATGAGTTTAGATTTGGAAACAGTTTTAGCGAAAGTTGAAAACTTGGACTTTGAGGAGTTGTTGACCTTACAGGAGCAAATAATCCACCAACTGCGTACTAAAGCTCCAACGCCGATGGTACATTCGGTGGAACACTCCTCCTCCAGATGGGTAGAAATACCGGGAGCTTATCGGTTTAGTGCCACCGAGATAGAGGCGGAATTAGCCGAGAGTTTCACGCCAGAGGAACTGGCCGAAATTGCTACCACTGATTTGAGCAATTTGCCACCCGGCCTTAAAACAGTCACTGAGATTTTAAGCGAAGATCGCGAGGATCGCTTCTAATGAGCCTGATTTTTCTGGATACCAGTGCCTTGCTAAAACTCTATTTGCCAGAAATTGGCTCAAGCTGGCTCAGGAGTTTTATGACTGGACAACAAATCAGCATTTCCGAAGCAATAGAGGTTTAGGTTATGGTAAACTCCCCTACAGTGCCAAGAAGTAGCTTAACCAACATAATTTACCTATCTCTAAGCAAGAGTATAAAATGGACCATTAAGAGAGCGTAGACCGTATTGCTTAGGGTTATTAATAAATTCAGCCCCTCCAAGGAAAAGAATGCCCCCCGGACGCAAGCTTATTGCCAAGTTGCGGTAGAGAGCTTGTTTGGCTTCCAACGTGAAATAGATAATTACATTACGGCAGACTAGAAGGTCATAACGCTGAGTGAAGGGACCTTGCAACAAATTGTGTAGCCGAAAATTGATCCACGCTTGAAGTTTTGGAGCCACATAATAGCCATCCTCTTTTTGCTGAAAGTAAAGCCCCTGAAGTTGGAGAGGTAACCGATTAAAATAAGTCTCCGGGTATGGTCCACCTCGTCGAGCCTGCTCCAAAGCGGTGCGGTCAAGATCGGTTGCCAAAATTTTATAGGGATGGCCGGGAAAATAGTATTCCATCAAAATTGCCAAACTGTAAGGCTCTGGCCCAATGGAGCAGGCGGCACTCCAACAACGCAAGGTGGTCTCTTTGCGTTGGTCAAGGAGGGGCGGAAGCCAAACCCTCCGTAATTCTTCAAAGAATTGAGCATCACGAAAGAACTCGGAGACGTTAATAGTAAAGAAGTCGCGAAATTCTTGGCGTTCGCTAGGATTCTGTTCAAGATGAACGAGTAAGGCATCATAATTAAAAACCTTGAAGCGAAGCATTATGGTACGCAAACGCCGCTGAGTCTGTTCAGCCTTGTAGTTCGTAAGATCAAGCCCGGTCAGTTGTAGTATCCTTTTGCAAAAATAGAGGTATTCAGGGTTCGTGGGATCAAGGTTCATAATTTTATCCGTTTTTGCTACTAACGTGTAAACCGATTAATCGGGTCAACCAATTGTGGTAAAGGATAAGCACCATCGGCATAACCGGCATCAAAGACCTCTTTAGGCATACCATAAACTACACAAGTACTCTCATGCTCCACTAACACGTGACCACCAGAACGTTTAATCATCCCACTACCCAACAGGCCATCTTTGCCCATCCCGGTCAACACTACGCCCATTACGCGCCGACCATAAAGATTGACCGCCGAGAGCATCGTAACGTCTAGGGAGGGACGCACCCCGTTGAGCTTAGGTGCTTTATTCAAACTAAAGAGATAGTCGGGAGTAAAATTAAGATGAAAATCGCCGGGGGCGATATAAATAATACCACGCTCAAGTAGTTCGTGATCCACCGCTTCCATAACTGGCAAGCGGGTCACTGAACCGAGGCGACGTGTAAAATCAGTGGTCAGATGAGCGGGCATATGTTGGACAACGATAAAAGCGGTGGAAGTTGCCGCTTGTAATTTGGGTAGTAACTCATAAAGGGCGCGTGGCCCTCCGGTACTGGCCCCAATCACCACCAAACGATCCGGTCGTCCTGCTTCAAGCTCACGTGTGCGCGAAAGGGGAGCAATGGTGCGCTCGGGGCCAAGCGAGGCAGAGTTGGACAAACGGAGTAGACCTTGGCTCAAGGTAGCCGCCTTGATTTTACTTAATAGTTCGGTGCGAATACCAAGCAACCCAGTCTCCGCATGAGGCTTAGCAAGTACATCAAACGCTCCTCGAAGTAAGGCTGAAACCGAAATAGCACTGCCTTCAGTGGTAGTAGTGCTGAGCATAATAACGGGAATAGGATATTTGGCACTGATCTCTTCAAGGGTAGCGAGGCCATCCTTGCGTGGCATAAAGACATCCATAATTATCAGGTCAGGGGCAGGCTGAAGATAGGAGAGACGACGCAAAGCATCTTCACCATCTCCAGCCTCGGCTACCACTTTAATATTAGACTCTTTTTCCAGCATCTTTATCAAGCTAGTGCGGAAAAAGATAGAATCATCTACGACCATTACCCTGATGGGCTGATTTCCTCTTGGGTTTGGTTCGGCAGATTTTGACATGCTAAAACCCCATAACTTTAACGCAAGGCCAGATTTATAAAAACTTCTGGGCAATTAGTTCCCGGTTATGAAGACCTAACCTTGAGACTGTCGTTGGGGTTTGTTGGCAAGCAGCTTTTGAACGGCAGCCAAAACCTTCTCCGCATCGAAAGGCTTCATAACAAATTCCATCGCACCAGCTTTGAGGGCACTCATCACCATGGCTTGTTGCCCAACCGCTGTTACCATTGCCACCCGCGCCGCCGGGTCTATCGCCCTAATCTCCTTTAGAGCTTGGATTCCATCCATCTCTGGCATAGTTATGTCAAGTAGAACCCCATCTGGTCGCATTTCACGATATTTGTTAACCGCTTCTACCCCATTCTGGGCCTGTAAGACAGTATAGCCATTTTCTTCTAGCAAGCGTCCACATAGCGCCCGCATAAACATTGCATCATCTACAATCAATATAGTAGGCATAGCAACCCTTCTTTAATATATATCAAGCATATTCGCTAAATTTTAATATTCACGTTCCTCACCACGTAGAGTGCGTACCCGCATTTTACCACTAGTAGGCCAGAAATAGATAGTACGCCCGGAGGGGCCGCCTAAATCCGCCGCAGTGGGAAAGAAACCAGCCCGGTAGAGTACACTTAGAACCCCTTGCACGTTGCGTCGTCCTACCTCAAGGCGACCGGGCAAGGGGCCAGTGGTGCTGCCCAACAGACCAGAACCACTCAAAACGGCTGCGCCCCCGACTAATTTAAACACTAAACGTTCAGAGCGGGCTCCCAGTTGCTCCAGTCGTTGGACTATTTCAGGCAGGGCGCGGTCGGCATATTTTCCGGGTGAATCCTCTCCACTCTGGCGGGAAAAAGAGGGTGCGTTGGGCAAAACAATATGGGCCAGTCCGCCAACCTTAGCCGTTAAATCATAGGCACACAGAGCCACACAACTACCGAGAGCAAAAGCAGCCATCACGACCGTGGGTTCATTAGAGACACAAAGCTCACCTAAACCGACGGCAATTGGATTGGATGGTGAAACCGAGCCTTGAATTTCTTTTGTCATCTCCCCACCTAGCTTAACGCCTTCTCCAATTTTTGCAGGGCCAGATCATCGAACATAACCAAGAACTGACCGCGCAGCTTGTGGCCCTCGGTAGTCATGGCCGTATCCAGCACTAGGCTGGCATCGCCATAAGTACTTAAGTCAGCAATCACCGTATCCAGAATAGCACCAGTCATATCATAGACCACATAGGGCGGCATCGGATACATTTCTAGTCCGGCGGCTTTTTCGAGATGAGAAAGGAAATAAGAGCTAACCACATTGCCAGTCTCTGAAAGGGCGGAGACCTGCAACTCGGTCAATTGACCATCGCCACTGGGCCAAGGTTCATTGGCTACAAAGGGTACCAACATATGTGCCAAGTTAAGGGCATCATCAGTGGTAAAGAGTAGCATAAGATGACAACTACCACTTGGCCCATTACTACTCAAGACGTAGATACCGACAGTGGGCGTTTGCTCATCGGTTAACCAAAAGAGCAGATCGCCGACGGCCACCAGATCCACCTCCAGTGCCATCAAGCGCACCTCGCGGCCCACCATTTTGCTAAGGGCTTCGAGGGCTTTCTCAACGCCTTCACGGATGAATACAGTTAATTTGGATACAAGTTCCGGTGTCAACGCCGGATTTGAGGACTCGGCCATACTTAGAACTCCTTACAATTATATAATGGCAAATCAGCCTAGACAAAGAAGAGAGTGCCAGACCAAGATTTAACCAAAAATAGGGTTCCAGAGATTACAAGTTATTATTCACCAAAGAAGAGAGTGAAGCCCGTAACTGAGCCTGGTCGCCACGCAAAGTTGCACGTAGCAAACTAGGTATATCTATTATAAGGGCTATTCTCCCATCTCCCTCAATCATTGCCCCGGCTAGTCCAGGTATTTCACCGACGTACCAGCCCAAAGGCTTAATCACTACTTCTTGCTCACCCAGAAAACCATCCACTACCAGCCCAACCTGAAAACGATCAAAGCGTACCGCCACTACCGGGAAGAGTTTATCATATCCACTTAGAAACTGTCTCTCGAAAGGGTCGTACTCTTCGTTGAAAATTGTATAATCAAGGGTGGTGTTTAGATCGGCAGACTTGGGATCGGGTGAAAAGCCAAGTGCCTTTTCCAAAGTAAGTAATGGTAGGAATTTACCCCGTACCCGCACCAACGGTACACCTTCCACCGTCTGAATATCGGAAGATGAAACACGCAAGGTTTCGGTAACACTACCCAACGGAATAGCATAGTGAGTACCTTGCACCGTCACTAGTAAAGCCTGAATAATCGCCAAAGTCAAGGGTAAACGCATAATAAAGCGGCTACCCTGACCTTCGACGGTTTCCAATTCCAAAGTACCGCCAATGCGGGTAACGTTGGTACGTACAATATCCATACCCACCCCCCGGCCAGATACCTCGGTAACAGTGGTAGCGGTAGAAAAGCCGGGTAAGAAGATTAAATTAAGCACCTCCTCTGGGGTAAGGCGAGCCGCCGCCTCAGAAGTAATCAACCCTTTATCGAGGGCTTTTTGTCGCACTTTAGCGGGTGAAATACCCCGGCCATCGTCCTCCACTTGGATAAAGACGGCACCATCTTGGTGTAAAGCACTTAACTTAATATGCCCAATACGGCTTTTACCCGCTTCTTCACGGGCCACTGACGATTCCAAGCCGTGATCCACTGCATTGCGAAGTAGGTGAATCAGGGGGTCACTGATCTCCTCGATAATGGAGCGATCTAACTCGGTCTGTTCGCCTTCTAGGATAAAGTCCACTTCTTTGCCCATCTGCCGAGCCAAGTCACGAACTAGGCGAGGCATCCGCCGAAACATATTCTCAATCGGGGTCATACGGGTCTTGAGCATATTCTCCTGCAAGTCGTCGGTGATGCGACTCAAATAATTGAGGGTTTCATTCAATTCACCGACTAGATTCGATTTCTCACCACTATCTTCCAACTTCTTGGCGATATGGGTTAAGCTGGTGCGATTTACCACTAATTCCCCGATCAAATTCATTATACGATCCAGTTGGGCCACATTCACCCGGATGGTTTTACCTTCGGCAGAGTTTGCTGCTGCTGCCGCGGTAGCCTTTACGTCTTGGGTAGCTTCTTGGATTTCATCATGGCTGGACGAGGAAAGCGCGAGGGACTCGGTAGACTGGGAAAGAAGAGGATTGACTTCAGTAGAAACAACCGTCTCTACTAGCGGTAAATTGAAAAGTCCTGCGGGATCAAACCGATCCAATTGCCACTGCTTTACGTCGGTAGCCACCTCCAGAACGGCTTCTATTTCGGTGGTAGAACTGCCTGAAGTGTAAATAAGCGTGAGAGTAGTTCCGGCCTCTTCTTGCTCAATTTGCTCAATAGTTGGATTTGATTTAAGAATGTGGCCTAACGGTAGTAAGGCAAAGTAAAGCTGAAGCAAACGGGCGGCGGGTAAAAAGGCATCTGGGGCTAATGTAGCGTTAATCTGATAAAAAGTCAGACCTGCATTTAAAGCGGTTTGGGCTTCTATCTGCTCCTGAGAAGTGAGCGGCAATAAGTGGGAGGCTAGTGGTATCAAAGTGTTAGGTGTAGGAGCAGTTTCACTTACCAGAGGTTGCGAGGAGACAAAATTTTCCAGCATAACCCGCAGTGGATCGAGTTCGAGGTCGCCTATCTCTTGACCAGCTAATTCATGGCAGAGTTCATTAAGACCGTCAGTAGCCTGGAGCATCAAATCAATTAAGCGTGGCTCAGGGTGCAATTCACCATTCCGCAGACGGTTTAAGGCTGTTTCCAAAGCATGGGCCAACCGGGTCATTCGCACTCGTCCGAGGGTAGCGGCCCCTCCCTTTATGGTGTGAGCAGCGCGAAAAATATCCTGAAGCAATTTATTATCGGTATTTTTTTCCAAGGCTAACAAGCCTTCATTCAGACGCTGGATTTGTTCTTCCGCTTCGTCTAGGAAAATTTTTAACTCTTCGGCTGTAACATCTAAATTATATTCCATAGATTTAAAAGATTTAACAAGTTGCACAATAATCTAAAATCAGTTAAGCTTAGAAAGTAAGGTTTCCATAGCCCTAACCAAAACCGGAGGTACTACGAATGAACCAAAACAGTCAGTTTGGCCTACCATCCTCATACCGACTCCAGACGACTAATACCCAAGAAACCTATGAGCAGGTAGTGATCTTTCAGTTGAGGGACGAAGTTTATGCCGTCCCAGTTGCGCGAGTTCAAGAGATTATCCGGCTTCAGCCAATCACAGTGATACCCCGGGCTCCTGATTACGTGCTGGGAATGACCAACCTGCGCGGTCAGGTTATTCCGGTTATTGATCTTGTTAAGCGGCTTGGATTAGGACAAGTTCAGGAAAACAAACTCGCCCGTATTATTATAGCCGAATTGCCCGGTCAAATGGTAGGCATGATGGTAGATAATGTTATTTCGGTGGCCCAATTACCACAAAGCGAGATTGAACCACCTTCACCAGTGGTATTATCGGTGGATTCTCAATTCATTATGGGCCTAACCCAATACCACGAATACCTCATAATCCTACTTAACCTAGACAAGGTGCTAAGTCGCCCAGTAGATACTACTCTATCTTGAGATAGCGTGGGCGTATGCCATACGCCCCTACAACCAAGACCCTTCAAATAAGCCTATGTAGATTTCTAATCCCTCCTACAGAGCCTCAAATCGGGATTGGAAATCCCTCCTACAGAGCCTCA
>JACAUC010000279.1 GCA_013390945.1 Candidatus Chloroheliaceae bacterium | reverse complement strand
CGGGCGGCGGTGGCGGGTAGTTATTTTGTGGGTAGGTCGGTGGCTGATAGGCGGGCGGCGGTGGCGGGTAGTTATTTTGTGGGTAGGTCGGCGACTGATAGGCGGGCGGTGGCGGGTAGTTATTTTGTGGGTAGGTCGGCGACTGATAGGCGGGCGGCGGTGGCGGGTAGTTATTTTGTGGGTAGGTCGGTGGCTGATAGGCGGGTGGCGGCGGTGGATAGTTATTTTGTGGGTAGGTCGGCGACTGATACGCAGGCGGTGGTGGTGGGCTTGGTTCTAAGGTCACAGGTGGTAGTGGGGCAGGTAGAGTTTCATTAGTAGCTTCTTGGCCTCCAAAATGTTTAAGTAAATCACTCAAACCACCATCGTAGCCCTGACCCACTGCTGCAAAACGCCAGACCTCTTTAAAATAAATCTCGGCTACAATCACCGCTCTTTCGGCCTTAAAGTCTCGGCCCGAAAACGAAAAGCGGGCTTGTTCCACATCGCCATCCATCAAGCGCAAGTAGCCTTGCGAAATTTGTGACATAGTTCCCGGACTATCTAGGCTAATAGTAAAAACCAGTTTTTGGATCGTTTTTGGTAACTGAGGAAAACCGATCAAGAAGGTTTCAAGATCACCATTTTGCCCACCGATGATACGTAGGGCTCCCTCCGGTGAAGCTTTCTGATTATAAAAGATGAAATAGCGGTCATCTAATAGCTGATTATTAGAATCGACCCCAAAACAGGAGAGGTCAAATACTTGTCCAGTAGAACCTGCCACAAAAACCCCTATCTGAATAACCTTAGAGATAGTCAAATCAGAGAGTTTTAACCTTTGTCCCAGCATAATTTGTTTCATCAAAAAAACCTTTTGCCTTGAAACCTTTCAGCAGAGTAGGATAACCTTACCTCTGAATAAAACTATATTTAGATAAGTTATTTCTAGAAGTGTTTGCGATGAGTATAGGGACAAACCTCACCCTTTATAATTGGGGTCTATGGATACTCTGAAAAGAGGCGGAGAGGGAGGGATTCGAACCCTCGAGGACGTTGCCGCCCTACCCGCTTTCCAAGCGAGCGCACTAGGCCAACTATGCGACCTCCCCACGAAATTTGCGGTTTTAAATGGCGGAGAGGGAGGGATTCGAACCCTCGAGGATGTCACCACCCTACCCGTTTTCGAGACGGGCGCACTAGGCCAGCTATGCGACCTCTCCCCAACCAAAGGCTTGTTCCGCGTTCCTCATTCCTTTACCGCGAAGGGTATTATAACACGTTTTTTTCCAAACTTCAATCTGGTTTGTTCTGGGCTTTGGCTCTTTTTGCCCGAATATTCTTGGATTTAGGACTAGTAAATTGATATTTCTTAGGCTATAATTGTTTTAGCTGTTATTCTATCCATGGTTATTAATAACAGGTAAGATTAATAAAAACCGTTTGAGTTTTCAAAGGAGTAGTGTTGTGACGAAACCTGTCCGAATGTTGTTTTCCCTTTTTATCTTGGCAACAGGCTTTAATCTTTTGTTTGCGCTGGCAACTACTACAGTTCAGGCGGCTCCCTCTTTTGCTGACGCTAATTTTCGCCAGGTCTGGGAACGCGCTGACAAAATCCTCACCGAGCGTACCGGAGTCGGGCGCGGCTATATGTGGGGGCCAGAATCCTTTTTTAGTGGTAGCGAGCCTTATGCCGAGGCCAATGGCGGACGGCGCACCGTCCAGTATTTTGACAAAGCCCGTATGGAGGTCAACAATCCCAATGGCAATCGCAGCGATCCTAACTTTGTAACCAGCGGCCTGCTGGTCAAAGAATTGGTATTGGGCCGGGGGCAGAATGGGGATAACGTCAGTAACTACACTCAGGGTAATCCCTCGGAGGTGCAGGTGGCTGGTGATCCTAATAGCGGCGGTTCCAATGCGGTAGCACCTACCTACCGTAGCTTTAAGAATGTGGCTACCTTTAACAACGATAATCCGTCCGACCCTAAGCTCGGTCAGATGGTAAACCAGAAGATTGATAAGGCCGGGAATATCACCACGATTACTCCACCTGATTCAAGCGTAAACTTGGCGGCTTACGAAAGTGCTACCCGGCACAACATTGCTAGTGTCTTCGTTAGCTATGGCAATACGCAAGGTTTGGTCTGGAACGGTTCGGGTTATGGCTACAACCAACTCTTTTTTCCAAATGCTACGTATGTCTTTGGTTTACCTATCACCGAACCTTACTGGATTCAGGCCGTAGTAGCCGGGGTGGAAAAAGATGTGTTGGTGCAACTCTTTGAGCGGCGGGTCTTGACCTACACTCCCTCTAACGATGTTAGTAATCGGGTAGAGATGGGTAATGTCGGTCAGCACTACTATCGTTGGCGCTATTCGGAAAATTTTGGAGGGTCTGGCGGAAATACACCGATACCTAGCCCAACGGATATGACCACTCCTCCTAGCACGACAGTAACACCCGGTGTGACCACCCCTCCTAGTACGACGGCAGCACCTCCCCCTTCGCCCACCCTTAATTCTTACGGGCTAGATGGTGAGGAAATGGCTTTTCTTAGCCTGATTAACCAGTATCGGCAATCAAATGGTTTGGCAACTTTGAGCTTAAACCAGAACCTGATTAGCGCCGCTAAATGGCTGAGTCAGGATATGGCGACTAAGAACTATTTCAACCACACCGACTCGCTTGGGCGTGATTTTTCTACGCGCTTAACCAGTTTTGGTTATGTAGGTGGTTACAGGTCAGAAAACCTTGCGGCTGGCTCTCAGACTGCCAATGATGCTTTTGTCCTCTGGCAAAATTCGCCTGGGCATAATCAAAATATGTTGAGTAGTAGTGTTTACGTCATAGGGATTGGTCGTTTCTATAGCTCTAGTTCTAGCTATGGATGGTATTGGACCACCGACTTTGGAGACCAAACCGTAACACCCAGTGTAACCACTCCCCCTAGCACGACGGTGGCACCCGGTACTACTCCTCCTACCAGCGTGACCACTCCCCCTAGCACAACAGTAGCACCCGGTACTACTCCCCCTCCTAGCACTGTGGCAACTAACCCAACACCCACGTTTACGCCAGCGTCCACGTCCACATTTACGCCCACGCCCACATTTACCCCTACGCCCACGTTTACCCCTACGCCCACGTTTACTCCACCGCCTACCCCTAATTCTTACGGGCTAGATAGTGAGGAAATGGCTTTTCTTGGTCTGATTAACCAGTATCGGCAATCAAATGGCTTGGCAACTTTAACCTTGAACCAGAACCTAATTAATGCCGCTAAATGGTTGAGTCAGGATATGGCGACTAAGAACTATTTCAACCACACCGACTCGCTTGGGCGTGATTTTTCTACGCGCTTAACCAATTTTGGCTATGTTGGTAGCTACAGTTCCGAAAATATTGCGGCTGGATACCAGACTGCCAACAATGTTTTCGTGGGGTGGCAAAATTCGCCGGGACATAATCAAAATATGCTAAGTGGTAGTGTTCATGTTATAGGAATTGGTCGCTTCTATAGCTCTAGTTCTAGCTATGGATGGTATTGGACGACCGACTTTGGAAGTTAGTAGCCTATCCTGACTTCAAAGAGGCCCACGAATTTCTCTTGGGCCTCTAAATTTATCTAAGCTGGGGTGGATTTATGCAATAAACCCCTACCGACTGAGGAGATACTAATTTCGTAGGAAGCGAATTAGATAGAGAATAAAGAGCAGACTAATGGTAATAGCCGAGCCGACACACCAGATGCAGATGGCCCCAATCACGAAAATTTCCATAGCCTTGAGGTAGACGGTAAAGGCTATTCCAATCAGGCTAACCAGAAAGAGTGCTAGATCTAGCCGCCAGCGCCATACCAGTATCTCTTCGTTCCTTCGGTTAACGATAACTAGACGGGTGATACCTCCGACTAGTAGCATGATATAGGCCAGTAGACCCAACGTAGCTACTGGTATACCCAAGAGAAGGGCATACTTGCTACTATTGACGGTTTCACAACTGCTGTTATCAAAACAGGGGATAATGGTGTGGGCAATGCGGGTGTAGGTGAGGTAGCCAGAGATACCAATTCCAACTAAACAGAGTAAGAGGGTAGCCGCATCAAAGACCCGGCCGGGGTCATTTTGTAGGTCTTCCTCAAGTACTTCGTCTTCTTCTAATTCGGCGGAGGCTAAGGGCTCTTTTAATTCCGTCGGTGGGTTAACTGGCTTGCGAGTCCGTGCCATAAGTGACCTCGTTAAAATAGTGTGGGCTAACAGTTATCTATCCTTCTGCTAAATAAATTTAGTGCAGATAATCAATAGCTGTTAGCCTCTGAACAAGACTACTTTTAACTAACTGGCGGTTAGTGCCTTCTCAATCGCGGTTCTGATTTCGCTATAGGTAATACCGCTGAGTAATTCGCCGTTAATCGCAATAGTGGGAGTACCTTTAACCCCTTTCTGGACGGCTTTCTGCGCGTCTTCTACTACGGTATTTTTGTATTTGCGGTCGTCCATACACTTGTTGAAAGTCTCTTTGTTAAGGCCCAGTTGCCCGGCTAATTGCTTCATTAGGTTGATCGTTAGCTTGCCTGTATTTTCTCCGGCGGGTTGGTTGGTGTAGAGGGCATCGTGAAAATCCCAGAAACGCTTCTGGTCGCTGGCACAATAAGCTGCTTCCGCCGCTAGATGTGATTCCTGAAAGGTCCTACCCGCTGCACTTCCTGTATCCAAGAAGGCATAACTGGCAAAGACTACTTTTACCTTACCCGTCTTTACATAATCATTTGCCAAATCCTTCTCCGTGGTTTCAAAGAATATACGGCAGGCTGGGCATTGGAAGTCGGCATATTCGGTTACAACTACCTTAGCGATAGTTGCGCCTTTGGTAAGGGTTTCGTCTACCGGGATTAGTCCAGCGTTAAGAGGATAGGTGTTGTCTACTATTTGAGCAGTAGGGTTGGGCAGGCTGTCAAATTTATAGGGTTGGTTGATGGCGAAGACAATCAGAGCTATTGCTGCCACTGCTACTAGCGTAATACCTCCTAGCACAATCGTTTGGTTGCGTCGCCGAGCGGCTTGGCGGCGGAGCATCGCTTCTTGCTTGGAGGTCAAGCGGGGTTTATCACTATTTTGCTTCTCATTCGGCATTGGGAATTACTTTACCTCTTTATCCTAAGGTTAAAAAAGCTAATTATCTTTGGAGTTCGACAGTTCGGCCCAGTGGCCGATTTTGCGATACTTCTCATAACGGGCATCTAGCATTGCTCGAATACCCTCCACCCCCCTGCCAATATAATCTTGTTCTAACTCTGCCAGATGACGAAGGAGGAACTCACGCACAGTTATCATAAGGCTGGGGCGGTCGGTATGACCACCACCGGGTGGCTCAGGAATAACCGCATCAATAATGCCAAATTTGTGCAGGTCAGGGGCAGTAATTTTCATTGCTTCAGCGGCAGCCGGTGCCTGCGAAGCATCCCGCCACAGAATGGTAGCACTTGCTTCTGGTGAGGCGACACTATAGATCGAGTTTTCCAGCATTAACATTCGGTCAGCCACCCCAATTGCCAATGCCCCCCCACTACCTCCCTCGCCTGTTACGAGGGCAATTACGGGTACTGGTAGGCGACAAAGTTCCAGCAGATTTTCGGCAATTGCCAAGGACATACCCCGTTCTTCACTCTCTTTGCCAGGGTAAGCACCCGGTGTATCAATAAAAGTTAGCAAGGGCAACTTAAATTTGGCAGCGTGTTCCATCAGGCGTAAGGCTTTGCGATAGCCCTCCGCACGTGGCATACCAAAGTTGCGAAGAATATTCTCTTTGGTGTTACGACCTTTTTGGTGGCCTAGTACCATCACGGTACGACCTTCAAACCGGGCCAAGCCTCCGACTAGAGCGGCATCATCTCCGTAGCGTCGGTCTCCATGTAATTCGACAAATTCATCACACAAAGCTTGAATGAAATCGAGTGTACGGGGTCGTTCAATGTGGCGAGCTAGTAAGACCCGTTCCCATGCAGGCGAGTGCGGTTTTTGTTTTGAGTTATGTTCCTTCTCGTGTTTTTGGTCATGTTCAGGTTCGTGTGCCGGGATTGAAGCCTCAGGAAGGATCTCTTCTACCGAATTTACTTCGGTCTCCTTTGGGATTTTAGGGAGGATGTTTGCTCGATCCCCCAGTCTTTTCTTAACATTGAACCTACCTGGCATAGCTTGCCTCCTTCTGATTGGCGATTTGTGCGGAAGCCACTCCATAGAGTCTAAGTAGGATTTCGAGGGTGGAGGCCAACTCTTTACGGGGTATAACCCTATCTACCATACCATGTTCCAGCAGAAACTCTGCCGTATTGAAACCGGTTGGCAATTTCTGTTTAGTGATTTGTTCAATTATACGTGGCCCGGCAAAACCGATAAATGCGCCCGGTTCGGCCATAATTATATCGGCTACGCTGGCATAAGAAGCAAAGACTCCCCCGGTACAAGGGTCGGTTAGTAACGAGATATGAGGTAGACCCGCTTCACCTAGGCGGTTAATGGCGGCAGTAGTTTTCGCCATTTGCATTAGCGAGAAGAGCCCTTCGTGCATTCGCGCCCCACCACTGGCTGAAACGGTTAACACCGGGCAACGCCGTCGAATGGCCTCTTCCACCAACCGCACCAATTTTTCGCCAAAGACTCCACCCATAGAACCACCTTGGAAGGAGAAATCGCAGACCACCAGACCCAAAGGTAAGCCCTGTAGTTGTCCAAAACCTGTTATAACCGCTTCGTTTAGTCCGGTTTTTTGGCGTACTTCGGCCATTTTTTGAGGGTAAGGCGGCTCCGTTAGGCTTACAAAGTCTAAGGGGTCGGCACTTATCAGATTAGAATTGATCTCCTCAAAGCTACCCTCATCTACCAATAAGTTAATTCGTTCGCGAGCCTTCAAACGGAAGTGGTGGTTGCATTTCTGGCAGACCTTCTTATTATTCTCAAGCTCTTTAGTGTAGATCAGTTCTTTGCAGGCCGGGCAGCGTGTCCAAAGGTTATCAGGAATTTTGGCAAGCTTGGCAGGTTTTTTAGATTCCGAAACTTTGGCTGGTGGTGATCCAGCATCAGCCGCACCAGACCCTTGATTCCAAGTAAACTTGGGGAGGGGGCCATTATGCTCAGTTTTTGCCTGCTCTGTTGCATTGGCCTCGGCCTCTCCCGGCTTGGCGGTACGTTTGAACAACTCCTTCAACTTGCTATCCTCGTCCTCTTGTTTCACTGACTTTAGATCAGGATTACACTCTTAATTTGCGCTATAGCGCCCACTGACCTTGTTCCATAGTTCCTTTGCAGCAAATTTGCGGCAGTTTCGGCTTCATTATGGGTATTTCTTTGAGCGCGTAAAAATCATCCTTATTATAGCATATTAATGTACAAGAATCAGCTAACACTGCTTACCCGCCTAAGAAAATGGGCCTAGGTTCAATACTAAATAAGCCCTTGTAGGAGGGATTTCTAATCCCGATTTGGGAATAAATGTTTGGTTCAAGTCTTTACGATGTAGGAGGGATTTCTAATCCCGATTTG
>JACAUC010000028.1 GCA_013390945.1 Candidatus Chloroheliaceae bacterium | reverse complement strand
AATCCCTCCTACACATCGAGATTAGACACATCGGGATTAGAAATCCCTCCTACACGATTGAATTAGGAGTTAGGAGTAGGCGTAGCCGAGCCAAGTAATTGCCACAGTCGGGCGACCCCGTCATTGCCTGTGGTGATAACCACCGCATCGGTGGGCCAAGCTAATCCGGTCAAAATCTCGTTGCCACTATTAAGGGTAAACAATTTCTGCCCGGTCTTATCCCAAATCGAAACTTTGCCCGCCTCTGGTATATTGGCAACCGCTACCCAACGACCATCCGGCGACCACGCTACTCGTCGCCCTTCCCGGTAGTGAACATAAGCCGGGCCAATAGTGGTATGTGGTGGTACAATTTTCTTGAGCTCGGCTTCAATCCAGATACGTTTATCCGGGGGAGGGGCTTCCACTAGCCCCACTTCAAAGCCATCGGCGGAGACTGCCAATTGTTTGCCATCCGGCGACCAAGCTACTCCCTGTGGTTGCTCATCACTGACAATGGCCTTTTCGTCTGGGCCAAAATTTTGCCCCGTTTCCAAATAATAGAGATTTAAATATTCATCCACCAGCTTTTTGCCATCCGGCGACCAACTTAAATAGCCCGCATAGGGTGAATAAAAAGAGGAACGAACCTGAAGCGTTTCGCTGTCCCAAACAGTAATCGAGCCGCTAGAAGCAAACCCGGCCAGCGACCTACCATCCGGGCCAAATACCACTTCTACCGCATCGCCAAAGTAAGAGGCTCCAGCATAGGGCTGCAAAACACTGCGACCCGGTCTTACGCGCTGGTTAGCCGCTTCCCAACGCCAAAAAATTATCTGCCCGTGCCAACCCCCCGCCGCTAACTTCTGGCTATCGGCTGACCACGAAAGCGAAGCCGCCCCCCGTTCTTCCGTATCACCCGGTTGACCGGAGAAATTCGGCTTAGTGGTGGCATAAATCACCTGCAATACCCGCCCGGTATCAGCCTCGCACAGCCAGATTTGCTCACGATCAGCTATCGCAATAACCTTATGATTGGGGGAAATTGCCAGCGCAGTAAAGGGAGCCTTTTGAGCCGGAGCCGGGCTACCAACCAGCGAAGGGGTAGGCGATACCGTAACCTGATTAGCTATCTCTCCAATCAGCCGTGCCGAAGAAGGAGCCTGAGCAAGAAGAGAAAGCTGAGACCAATTGGCAAGGGTAAAGTTACTTAGTGGAGCGGATGGCGGAGGAGGAAGAGGTGTAGAGGTACCACTCAACTGCACCGCCCCGACGGGTAGCTCATAAAAACCCGACGCGACCTGAGTAGCTTCGGCTATCGCTACCTGCGTAGCTGCAATTGCCGGGGAGAGAGTTGAGGGTACGGGTATCTTTACCGTAGGTGAGGGCAAGCCCGGAAAACTACTGGGCTTGCCCTCACTACAACCAGTCAAACCAAAACTTATCACCAGTACTAAAATTAAGCGAAACCTCTTACGATAAGTTACAGGCTTGGCCCCAACCGACTTCAATTAACGCTTTTCTCTTCTGGCACTATGGTGGTAGTAGCAATTTTGTTACTGCTGCTAGGGGCGTTGCCATTGCCATTCATCGCGGACTTAATGGCTGGAACCTGAGCCATCATATCGGCAATCTTAATGCCAGTCAGAGACTCGAACAGAGCCGGAACTTGGGCAATCATTTTGGTCACATCACCCGTAATCTGGTTAGCCCCAAAGCCGCCCTTTCCGCTACCGTCACCGTTACTAATAATGGTAATTTTGTCCACCTTGTTCAACGGTTCGCTAATAGCACGGGCTACTTCTGGAATACCACCCAGCAATTTATCAAGTAGAGCCGCTTGGTTATACTCATGGTAAGCTGCCGCTTTCAGGGTCATTGCCCCGGCCTCGGCTTCGCCTTTGGCCCGAATAACTACCGCTTCAGCCAAACCTTGCTGCTTGATGGCTTCGGCAGCACCAGTACCACGCGCCACCATCACATCCGCTTCGGCTTGACCTCTCAAACGAATGGATTGGGCCTCGCCAGTGGCTTCCAAAACTTTGCTCTGGCGGTCGGCTTCAGCAATGGTTTCGATGCGCTTCCGCTCTACTTCGGCTGGTTTCAAAACGGTTGCAATTAGCTCGTTTTCGCGGCGGCTAATTTCAGCTTCCTGTACTTTAGTCTCTTCTTCCTTGCGTATCCGCTCGATCCTTACTTTTTCAGCCGTTACTTGCTGATCCATAATGGCCGTTTGAATATCATAGGCTTTATCGGCACTAGCTTTCTGGCGTTGTACGGAGGCGTTGTATTCGGCCTTCTTTAGTTCAAGGTCGCGCACCGCTTCGGCCTGCCGAGTCTCTGAAGCGGTTTCGGCAATTACCCGAGTCTGGTCGGCTTCGGCTCGTGCAACACTGGCGGCTCGCATAGTTTCGGCCTTCCGCATAGCGGTATCGCGTTCAGCCTCGGCCCCGGCTACATCGGCATCGCGCTTGATCCGGGCAATATCGGGTTTACCCATATTAGTGATATATTCGTTCTTGTCGCGGACTTCCCGAATAGTGAAGGAGACTATCTCTAGGCCCATCTTGTCTAAATCTTCGGAGCTATTGGAACGCATCCGGTCGGCTACCATTTCCGGTTCTTTCACAATCTGCTCCACCGTAAGCTGACCGATGATACCGCGCAAGTGACCCTCCATCACCAACCGGATCAGTCCTTCTCTTTCTGCCGCATTTTTGGTGAGCAACTGTTCAGCAGCGGTGCGAATACTGACTGGATCATTTTTAATCTTGATCTGAGAAACGGCCTCAACGTTGACTGCCACACCTTGCCGGGTATAATCTTGTTGGGGAGCCACATCAAAACTCATCAACTCTAGCGAAAGTCGGCGAGCCTCTTGAATGAAAGGCCAAACTATCCGGCCACCACCAACGGCAATTTGGGTACCACCGCCACCAAAGACGATCAAGGCTTCGTTTGGGCCTACCTTACGATAGAGGCCGACACTAATCCAGACTATCAGTGCCAAAACCACAAATGCACCAATACTAACTGGAATCACTAAATCCATAATGTTGCCTACCCTTCGATTCTACTAATTAAAGGTTACTCATTACATGTTGGAGCAGGCTTTAGGCTGCCCCTGGATATTTTCCTAGTGATAATCCTAACATTTTCAATTTTTTAGGAACGAGCCGTTTTTTCGTTATCCACATTGTACAAACCATTGGTAGACCATTTTTCGGCTCCCGCCTCCGCCAGCATTTTATCCAAATCTTCGACATAAGCTATCCCATTTTCGTAACGCAAGATAACGACTTGAAGATCTTTTGGAAAAGGTCGCCCATCCATGCTACGTGCGGGCGCACTTCGTCGCGTACCAAACTTGGTATAAAGCACTTGGCCCACACCATGTTCAAAAATAGGGCTACTCACCCGCGCCACGGTGCCGGTCAGGTTATAGTCCTGCGTATTCATTAGGGGGGTTTGTGAGGCATACAACACTTTGGAGAAGAAGAGCAAGATGGCAAAATAACCTATAACCCCACCTAAGAGGGCCAATGGCAACGTGAGCCAAGTCGGTGTACCAAGTGAGTTTAAGACAAAACCCGCCCCACCAAACCAAGTTACAAAAACGATCATGGCACTAAAGTTAAACCAACCCAAACCACCAGCTTCAACATGACCGTGAGAAGAGTGACTCAACGAGTTGGTATCCTGCCCTAACTCCCCTCCATGACCAATATGCCCACTTGGGCCACCGTGACCAACATGCCCGCTTGGGCCACCATGACCAACATGCCCGCTTGAACCACCGTGACCAACACCTTCGCTGCCACTAAGATGACCTAACCCGCCCAGCAGGAAAGAGGCCACTGTAAAGACCAAGCCGAAGATAAAACAGCCGAGAAAAATACTATTAAGCATATCCATGTTTGCAACCTCCCCTCTACACTGCCTTTGACTGGCTACACCTGCTCCCACCCATCCACATTGAGCAAGTGCTTGCATAGAACGGATAATGTTAGATGAGTGATCTTTCTACAATAGAATACGTAGACTAAGCGGCTAAAGTTTCAGAAGTATTAGAAAACTGTTAGAGCTATCCTCGGCATAGGACACACTCAAAACCCCTTCTTGATTAAAGATACCGCTAGATTTTTAGGGGGAAATCAGATTAAAAAAAGTGGCTCAGAAAAATCGTAAATTTTGTGTGGGGTAACGTTAATATTTTTGTAAGAGTAAGAACCAAGCCGCAAATCAGATCAGCAAGAGAGCAAGCTTGGCGAGATATTAAGGAATTTTTACTTTTTCTCCAATCCTACATGGTTGTGACCAGCAGCCACCAAAGAGCCTTTTGCCATACTTCAAGAAAGTAAACCAGTCTGGCAAAAGGTTCTTCTATATTTATAACGCCGTTAGCTGAGAAAGTACCCTCTGTAGATCTTCGACATGGTAGGGCTTCGCCAAAACAGCCTTGAAGCCAAATTTCTGATAGTCCGACATTATAGGGTCACTAGAATAGCCGCTACAAACCACCGCCGTCACATTGGGGTCTAATTCCAAGAGGCGGGTCATAGTCTGTTTCCCACCCAAGCCACCGGGGATAGTCAGGTCTATTAATACCACATCAAAAGGTTGCCCGACTTCCAAGGCCGCTTGGTAAAGCTGACAAGCCTGCTCTCCTTCGGAGGCTAACGCCACCTCGTGTCCCAATTTCAAAAAAATGCGTTTAAGCACCTTCTGCAGAAGAAGCTCATCATCCATCACTAAAATTCTTAATGAGGGGAGCGTGGTATCAAAAACTGACTTAGAAGGGCTACTCTTCTTTTCCGGTAGCTGCTTGAGGGCAGGCAAATAAATAGAGAAGCGAGTGCCTTTTCCAACTTTGCTTTCTACGGCAATATGACCATCGTGCTGCCGGACAATAGAGTAACAAACGGCGAGACCCAGTCCACTACCAGTACGTTTGGTAGTAAAGTAGGGGTCGAATATTTTTGGCAGGATTTCAGGCGGAATACCCCCTCCCTGATCCCAAAAGGTAAGCAACACATAATTTCCAGCTTGCAAGGGCAATAGAGTTGCTTCGGACAACTGGAGGTTTTGGGCTGAAATATTAAAGATACCCCCCTCTGGCATAGCCTGAACCGCATTTAGCGCAAGGTTCTGGATAACCTGATTTAATTGACCGAGATCAACTTCCACTGGATGTAATTCTGGTGGTAATTCAAATATCGGATGTACACCTGTGCCATGCAATACAAAATTGACCGAATCCTCGATTATTTGGTGGATGTGGGCGGTCTTTTTGATCGGTGCGCCACCTTTGGCAAAGGTTAAAAGTTGCATCGTCAGGTCTTTAGCTCTTAGGGTAGCGGCCTCGGCTTGCTTGAAAAAATCTTCAAGCTCTTCGTCCTCCAGCAAACCTTCGGTGATAAGCTGAAGTTTTATCAGGTCAAGATAACCCAAGATGCCTGCTAAGAGATTGTTAAAGTCGTGGGCAATACCGCCAGCCAGCACACCGAGTGATTCTAGCTTGGCGGTTTTTTGCAATTCCTCTTCTAGCCTTAGCTGAGCGGTAATATCCCTAAAGACCAACGCCAGACCAATAATCTGGCCCTTTTGGTCCCGAATCGGAGCGCAACTATCGGCAATATGCCGTTCACTGCCATCGCGAGCAACCAAAAGGGCGGGGCTCCGCAAAGTTACCACTTCGCCAGTCTTTAAGGCATCCTGCGTCGGGTCTTTTTGAAGCGGAGACGTGGCATCACCAAAGAGACGGAAAACTTCGGTAAGGGGTCGCTCCAAAGCCTCGGCTTGGCTCCAACCAGTCAAGGTCTCTGCTACCCGGTTGAGCAGAGTAATGCGCCCATCTATGCCCGTAGTAATTACGCCATCCCCGATAGAACGTAGGGTAACCGAGAGCCGCTCCTTTTCAGCCGCCAAGACTTGTTCTGCCCTTTTAAGGCTGGTAATATCTTGGCTGAACATCATACCAGCCACTATCTCACCCCGGTCGTCTTTGACTGGTACCATTCTCACCAAGTAAACCCGATCAGCATAATATTCCTCAAAGGTATTTTCAAGTCCAGCCAAAGCTGCTTGGTAATAGGGTAAAAAGTGGAGCGCGTTTTGAGCTTGCAACACTTCCTGAACAGCCCTACCTTCAAGCTGTTCGGAGATAAGCCCATACCTAGTCAGAACGCCACCATCTGCTACTAGACAACGCAAATCAAGATCAAAAACCAATATGGCACTATCGGGTAGGTTTCGTACTAACATACGGTAGAGGGCTTCACTACGGCGGAGAGCCTCTTCGATGCGCTTGCGCTCGCTAATGTCGCGCATCACCCCCACAATGTTGAGAACCTGTTTGGTAGTGGGGTCGGTAATTACCTTGAGGTTAGTTTCTATCCAAGTGTAATGCCCATCCTTGCAACGGTAGCGAAAACTAGTGGTAGCAGAACCCGGATCTGCCACTTGCGCCTTGCTCAATTTTTGCATAGGAGCGAGGTCGTCGGGATGCACGTATTGAATATAGGATGCCCCCAACAATTCTTCCGGCTCATAGCCAAGCACGGTGCGACAAGCCGGGGAGAGATATTTAAGCTTGCCATCCGGCCCATCCCTAAAGATAACATCGGTGGCATGTTCGGCCAGAAAACGGTAACGCTCTTCGCTTTCGCGCAGGGCTTCCTCGACTCGTTCACGAGCAGTAATGTCTATTGCCATTCCGCCCACCAAATGCTCACTATTGTGGTCTGGCAAAGGAAATTTATAGGAGATGGCATAACCTTGAGTACCATCCAGGAGCTGGTAAGCCTCCACCACCTCGATAGTCTGACCAGTTTCAGCGGCCTGCCGAATAGTAGCCAGATATGCCTCGGCAACATCCTTGGGGTAGATGTCAAAGGCATCTTTACCAGTGGCCTCTTCAAACCTAATGCCCGTCATACGGGTATAGGCTGGATTTTGGTAAAGTACTCTCCCCGTATCTGTGGTAATCCAAGCAGCGGTGGGGCTATTGTGCATAAAAGTCTGGAAACGGGTTTCGCTCTCGCGCAGGGCTTCCTCTACTTGCTTACGTTCACTGACATCCCGAAAGATGAAACTGGTACGGGCTTCACCCGCGCTATTACAGAAGAGTTGCGAAGATACCTCCACTTCTATTTTTACTCCATCTTTGCGGATACAGGTTAGGTCTGCGATAGCATAGCCTTCCCGACTACGCTTTTCTAAGAATTGGGCTAAGCGCGGATCAGTAAGATCCATAATCTTGTTGCGGCCCAGTGCCAAAATTTCTGCGCGGCTATAACCCAAGATACGGGTAGCCGCAGGATTGGCATCCAATATTCTACCCTCCGGGGTAGACAACATTTGCCCATCCAAGCTATACTCAAAGATAGAGTGATAGATCTCTTCTCTTTTCTGCGCCAGTTCCAAAAGCTGCCTGCTTTCCTGAAGTTGAGCTTGCAATTCAGCGAGAGCGAAGGCGGTATAATCTTCTGCGACAAGAGAGTCAGAGTCGGAAGGGAGGGATTCAGAGCCGGTATACTGATTGGAATCTGGCATAAAATAACCTTCCTTTTATCAGGTTAGCAAGGTAGTAAAAACCGATAGGGTATAAAAAATATCTCTTTCTCTGAATTATAACATGTCAAGGAAGGATAATAAAAAGGCCAGAAAAGGCAGAAATGGAAGTTAGAACGGACTTAGTTTTGAGCAAATGAAATGAGGAAATTAATGAGCAATGAGAGCGAGACCCACAAACTAGTACAGGAACAGTTCGGGCCGGTAGCCGCCGCCTACACACTCAGCATCGGCCATGCTAACCCGGAAGCTCTGCAACAAGTGGTAGTACTAGCCCAACCCCAACCGACTGACCATGCCCTCGATATAGCCACTGGAGCCGGGCATACCGCCCTAGCCTTAGCACCCCATGTCGCCCAAGTAATCGCCTACGACTTGACACCTCAAATGCTAGAAGAGACTAACCGCAACGCCACCGAAAGAGGTTTGGCTAACCTCCAGACCCAGCAAGGGCCAGCCGAGGCATTACCCTTTGCCAAAAATTCTTTCGAGATTGTCACCTGCCGGACAGCCGCGCATCACTTTGCCGATATTAAACAGGCTGTCGCAGAAATGGCCCGTGTTATCACTTCGGGAGGCCGGGTAGTCGTGGTGGACACTACTGTGCCAGAAGACGATAGACTGGATCAAGAGATCAACTACCTTGAGAAGCTTCGCGACCCCTCCCACATTCGCAACTACCGCCCTAGTGAATGGAGTACCATGTTTGAGGAGGTGGGTTTGAAAGTTACCTACCTAGCCCAAGACCACTATACCGAACAAGGCCATATGAATTTTATCAACTGGACTAGCCGCATTCGCACTAGTGGCGAGGCAGTGACCGAATTAGCCCAGCTATTTCGCCAAGCCTCCCCTGCCTTACAAGTCGCCCTAGAAATCACCTTTCGCGGGGATAAAGACGAGGACATTTTCTTTACCCTGCCAAAAGTGACCATTGTGGGTCAGAAGGTTACAAGAATCTAAAATTGCCAGCAACGCAATTGTAGAGTATCATCGGGGAAACGGCCTTCAAAAATAAGCCGGGTAGTAGGACGAGCGGCAAGCCATTCTTGGAGTTTAGCGGTCTGAACTTGGGGATCACGCTGTTTTTCTGGTTCATTGAAGGTAGAACCCAAAGCGGTAAAGACCCCACAGACTCGGCCTGGCCCCTTACTTAGCCGTTGCTCTACTTCGGAGGGAAAGCCATACTCAACGCCCCTAGCTCCTGCCGGGGCATAATAATCAAAAAGAGGTGGTGGCGCACCAGCAAAAGCGGTAAAGAGCAAATAAGCCTGTTCGCCGGGGCTATCGGCTAATTGCCGGGCGGCTTCAAGGGTCAGACCACGTACATCGTGGCGGATATAGCCACCACCCACCAACAATACCCACAAACTGAGACCTGCCAACCAGATGAGCAGACCGCCACCAACCAAAATTAGCCCTTTTTCAAAAGTAAGACTTTTCCAATTTACCCAAATACGCCGAAAATCAAAATCGTTGAAAGCGGAGGCCAGAATAATGAAAAAAGGGAAACTTGAAGCCATAAAAGCCCGGTCAGCATAAACGGGCTTAATCTGGCTTAGGCTCCAAGCAATCAAAAGTGGGACTAACCAGAAAAGTAGGAGAAAAGCGCGTTCTGGCTTTCGGGTTGCCAACCTCCTTAGCCCGGCTATGGTCAGAATAACCATCCCCAACACGAGCCAAGGTTGCTCTACCACCAGTAAATTAAAGTGTAGGGGACCATTTACATGATCGGCTCCGCCAAAGGAGGCAAAACTATCCAATAACTCAAAGAGGCTGGGAGTGTGAAAAATGTTGTTGTTGCCATATTGAGTAAGTAGCGTAGCCAACCAAGGCAGGTAGATAAGACCTAAGATAGCCCAGAGTAGACCCATTCTCAAAAAATTGCGGCGAGTGCGAAAAAGAACCAACAAAATAAGACCCTGATTTGCCAGAAAAAGCCCTGTAAAATTGTTCAAATAGAGGGTCAAAACATTGACTAAGAGGTAAGCCCCAAAGACCCAACGAGCGGGCTTTGGCTCACTGACCAGTTGCCAGAAGAGGACATAGGAACAGAGGAGTAAGGTTGCCAGTAGGGTATACATCCGCACATTTTGGGCATAGAGAACGTGAAGCGAGGAGATGGTAAAAAGGCTACAAGCTAACCAAGCGGTGCGAGAACCTGCAAGTCGGCGAGCCAACAAATAGAGCGGGAGCAAAGCCATCAGATCAAAGAGCGTTGAAGTCAGACGCAAAATCAACTCACTCTGACCTAACGGAGCCAGACCGCGCAGGATAAAATAATAGAGCGGGGGGTGCAAGTCTACCTGCTTGACCAAATTAAGCATTTGATCCACTGGTAAGCGGGTGAGGTAAACACTCCACAATTCATCCAACCACAAACTCGGCTCAGCACTATGGTAGAGCCGCAGCAACAACCCCACCAGCAGTAATCCGACTAAACTCAATAATTCTTGTCGGTTAAGCCAACGTTGCTTTCCTCTACTGGATAAACCCTTCGAGCTTTCTGCTATCGGTGCTGTCACAAAATTCCCTCTCAGACTACAACCGTTATCGGCAACCTGCTCCTAACCTTTATTTCCGGGCAAGCGGCTAATAAGTTCATCCGTAATTGTATGCGAACAAAGGAGAAAAGAAAAGGGGTAAATTTGGGTTATTAGAGCCATACATAGAAGCGCGTGAGTTTTTTACAGTGGGAGACCAAATACTTTGGGATAGCGCGTTGTTTGCTAGTTATGCTCTAACTAGTATAGAATGTGGTCAATAAAACAATTAGGTAGAGGTAATGAAAAGCTTTATGGAGTTAAAACCATTAATAATAGACCTAGATGACCTTGCTCCGGTTGAGAATAGAAAATGGCACGACCCAAGTGGCTACCAAGGATTATACGCCTTTCATAAATATTGGGGAAAAAAACCACATGAACTCTTAGCCTTCATAATAGAGCGAATGAGTTCTAGAGGAGAGGTGGTAGTTGATCCCTTTGTTGGCTCTGGAACGGCGGCAAGGGAAGCGTTATTGTTAGGGCGAAGGTTTATCGGCTGTGACATTAATCCAGTGGCAATCGAGCTAACTAAACTTCTTTCCTCACCACCGAATGCAAGGGAAATAGAGGATAATTTTGACATCGTAACAAATTATGCCAAAGCTAGAATTATGGAGACCTATAGAACTATCTCTCCTCCTAACACGGCTAGTCATTTCCTATGGGAGGGCAATACCATAAAGCAAGTTTGGCATACCACAAATGGCCGCAAAATAACCAAACTTGAACCAACCGCCCATGATCTAAACCTTTCTAAAAAATTTGAGGGATATAAAAGCTCATTAATATCTAGCCCCCAGTTTTTCACTAATACCAGAATCAACGCTGGACCTGATCTGAACCTGAATGACCTCTTCACTGACCGTGCCATCCATAATATAGATCTGCTGTTAGAAGCCATCCAAACCCTTCCCTTAGAGCAACAAAAAATTCTTATGCTTTGTCTAACTGCCGCTTCAGGGCAAATGAGCAAAATGGTTTTTGCGGTAACGAACAGAGGTAAAAGACGCGGTGAAACCTCCTCAAAGGTGGAAGTAGGAAGTTGGGTGATCGGCTATTGGCGACCACCGACTCGCTTTGAAGTGAATGTCTGGAACTGCTTCTCTCGCCGCGTAGAAAAATTGATTAGTGCCTTAGCCACAGCCGACCCGTTGACAGGCACACAAATTGCTAATAATTGTAACTCGGTAATATCTGGTAATCACTCCGTCTTTGTAGGTTGTATGGATTGCCGGGAACTCTTAGCTAACTTACCCCATAATTCGATTGACCTCATTATCACCGATCCACCTCATAGTGACCGGATTCCATACCTTGAACTTAGTGCAATGTGGAATAGTCTACTAAGTAGGGATGTAAATTATAAAGAAGAAATAGTTGTTTCTAATGCTAAAGAGAGGGGGAAAGTATTAACAAATTATACAGCAGATATACAAGAGGTCATAAATAAAATGGCATTAGTCTTAAAGCCAAGTGGAATAATTGTATTTCTGTTTAATGCTCGGAGTAGTACAGATTGGGCTGCTCTACAGCCTTTTATCGCACCTGAAGATAGCACAATCCCCAAAACTTTACACTACATTGGGTCTTTCCCTGCTCAGTATTCAGCAGGTTCTGTTATACAAGATAATCGCGAGGGTGGATTGAAATATGATTATGCCTTAGTTTTCTCACGAAATTCTGAGAAAATGTTAACAAAGGAGTATCGTGCTACGCTTTCTGAAATTCCAGGGTGGTCTAAACAAGCACCTTCAATCGTATCCTCTGCTGGAACAACTGCGTAAAGTAAATAGTTTCAGCACCAAGAAGTTTGAGCATATAGAATATTTAGATACAGGCGAACCTATTTTTTAATTTTTTGCCACTAGGAGGATGTTATTAGGGGTAGTTCAAGGGAAAAACCGGATAGCTCTGGCGTGTAATCCAAGCGACCGCCGTGTGCTTCGATAATACCTCTAGCTAAATAAAGCCCTATATCCAAAAAACCAGCCTTAGTTAAAAATTTAGGCTCTCCCCGCACCGGGCGGTAGAGGTCAAATAAATCTTGTCGGGCCTCCAAAAGAAGGCCCGGTGCATTTAGATGGAGCTTTATTGTAGTGGTTGGAACATTCGATAAATAAACTATTTGCAAGTTAGGTGAAAGCTCTCTAGCTTGCTGTTCATACAAAGCAAATTTAATCAGAATATCAAACGCATGTTGAAGACGAGGTGGGTCAGCCAAAACCGGGTAGGGCCGAGTAGAGGAGGGGAATGTTACATAAGGGCGCAAATCGTCCGGTAAACATTCGATACTACACTCAATTAACTCACCAAGTTCAATTTCATTTTGATCGAGATTAAGATGACCCAGCGGAATACGGGATGCTTCCAGCAACTCCTCAATCATTTCCACCATCTCTTCGCCTTGGCTAATCATGCGGTTTAAAATCCGGCGCAAAGTCTCATTTTCAGGCCCGGCAGGTAATTTATCTAGGGCAATCTGGGCATAACTATGTACTACCGTGAGGGGGGTTCGCAGTTCGTGAAAGGCATAGGAGAGGAAACGTTCGGGCAACATCTCAGCGTCATCTTCAGGTTGAGAGGGGACAAATAAATTTAGATTCGTTTCAGCCACAAGAAATCTCCTAGCACTATTTCCAACTATTAAGCAACTATTTATTACTTAAAAGCCAATTAGCTAATCCAGAAAATCTAATTTTCCTGTATCAATGAAATTGAGCATAATTCGGGCCAAAGTAGGGTCAAAGTGACGACCAGTGGCTTGCTCGATTTCACTGCGAATCGAAGTAAGGTTCAGCCCGGCCCGAAAAGGGCGGGGCTGATGTAAAGCGACCACTGCCCCGGCCAAGCCCAAGATACGGGCCAAAAGAGGAATCTCCTCTCCCGCTAACCCGGTGGGATAGCCCAAACCATCAAAACGTTCGCGTTGGTGACGAATAGCCAGCAATACTCCAGGAGTAGCCAAAGGCTTCCAATATTCGGCCAACCGGATCGCTTCTAGGGGAGCCTGCTGCACTCGTCGCCAATCGTAGGTACTCAAATGGCTGGTCTTAGTCCAGATATATTCAGGAACGGCTAACCGTCCTAGGTTAGCCAGCCAAGAAGCCGTCTCCAACTCAAGACACTGTTCGGGGCTACAATGCAGTTCCTTTGCCAACAAAAGAGCGAGTTGATGCAGCCGTTCCGTGCTACCTAGTAAATAAGGCTCACGTTGCTCTACCGCAAAGGCCACCATACGTAGCCCATTACGCAGGGCATCTTCCAATTGAGCTTGACGGCTTTCAGCCTTATATAACTGTTGGCGCGTCTCTGATAACTGGTTATAGGTTTCACGCAGCACTTTAGTGGCTACGCCGCTTCCGGGGCGGTCATTGCCCAGCCAATTCAAGAACCGCTCGTAATCCGCCGTACCCCAGTGTACAACATTCAAGCCCGTAATATCTATACTATCGGCCTGTGTAGTCTGAGCGAGGTCAGCCAAAGGCTTATCCGGCGTACCGCGTTCCAGTTCACGGTCTGAGACCCGCGCTACTCGCGCTCGACGACCAATGCGGGTAGCATCACGATGTTGCTTAGCAATATACATGGCGGCATCGGCCCGTTGGATCAGTTCTAGGGGGGTATCTGCATCATCGGGAAAAAGTGCCGCGCCTACACTAACCGTCAATTGAGCCCGAACATCATTTTCAAGTTCGAGTGGTGCGGAGCGGATATTACGCCGAGCCTTCTCCGCCACTATTTCAAGACTACGGGCGGTACAGCCGGGCAACATCACACCAAATTCATCACCACCATAACGTGCCACAACATCGGTAGCCCGCACAATCGAACTGACCTGCCCGGCAATATGACGCAGAGCCGCATCCCCGGCAAGGTGACCATAGGCATCATTGATCTTTTTCAGGTTGTCCATGTCAATCATAACCAAGCCCAGTTTATAGCCCAGCCGCCTAGCTTTCTCTAATTGCACCGATAGTTCCCGATCAAAGTAGTCGTGATTATAGACTCCAACCCGATTATCAAATTCCGCCGAAAGTTGTTTCTCTTCATAAAGCCGACTATTAACCAGCGCAAGAGCAAAGAGGCTCACCAATTTTTCAACCAACGTTAGACGGGTGTCATTTTCACGATAACACCCATGTTGCCGATGAGCCATTTGCAAGGCTCCAATAGGACGACCTTTTGCTAATAAGGGTACAATCAGGCGGGAACCATCTAACGGTTTAAAGAAAGGATCCTCGGTGCCCTCATTCGGAGCAAGAGCATCTATTATGATTTCACGTTCGCGAATAGAACGCTCTAAAACACTATTGAGAAGGGGTAAATTTTTAATATAGCCGCGTCTAACCCGTCCGGGCGGATCCACCCAATTATAGGGTAGTTCATAATGAGTCCAATTGGGCGAAAGAATAGCAATCGTCGCTCGCTCTATCGGCAAGAGATTGCGGAGGTAAGCCATAAAAGTAAAGAAGAGTTCTTCGGCATTGAGACTGGTGGCAAGTGACCCGGCAACTTCATTAATCAGGGTAGTTTCTGCCGCGCTCTCTTTAAGTGCCTCAAAGCGGGAAGCATTTTCTAACGCAATAGCCGCTAACTGGGCCAAAGAGCGTAAATAATATAATTCCTCTTCCTCGAAACTCTCGACCGCACCTGCCACTAACCAACCATAGAATTGGGTAGGAGTTTGAGCCGGAGCAAAGTAGAGCCGATGTAAGGAGAGTTCCGCTTCCACTTCGGGTGGTGCAATCTGTTCAAAAACAGAAGAGAAGCGATCAGTATCCGGTGGCAAGAGATTGATAAGCCGTTCCCACTGGTGGGTAGTCTCGGCACTAGGCAAAAGGATACCACCCATCTGGGCCGTGATAAAACTACTACCCACATCATCCAATTGGTAGAGTAGACTAAAAAGGAGATGAGGACAAAGATCCGCCGCCGCATTAACTACCAATTGAGAGACTACCTGACGACTCTGAGCGCGTAAAAGTACACCGGCTAGGGTTAAGTAGCTCCCTAGCCGGGAACTATTGCCTTGCTCTGCGCTTCTCATCTTCTGCGAACCTTCGATCACGACCAGTACCCTCCAAGGCCAGCCCTCCATTATAATGTAACGGTTATTATCAGCTTAAACCTTTTCCACTTATTATAACTTATTCTAAAAAATTTTCCTAACCTAAGTCCGATGTGATTACGTGGTAATCACCAGAGAACGTAGTGTTGCCAGATTCTCCAAATCTTCGGCTCCCTCTGGTCCTTTAGGAGTCTCCAAGACCATTGGTATTTCAAAGAAATGGGCATCATTCATTAGGAAACGAAAGGGTTCCAGCCCCATCGCGCCTTTACCAATAGCTTCATGACGGTCTACCCTACTGCCCAACCCCTTCATACTATCATTGAGATGAAAGGCTTTAAGCTTAGCCAACCCTATATAATGGTCAAATTCGCTCATCGCCGCCTGATAACCCTCTTCAGTAGTTAGGTCATAACCACTAGCAAAGACGTGGCAGGTATCGAAACAAATACCGACCCATTCGGGATGTTCCAACTGCTCCAATAAACGGCCCCAATGTTCAAATTTGTAGCCTAAGCTAGTACCCTGTCCCGCCGTAGTCTCAAAGAGAATGGTAGTACCCGGTCTATCGCGCTCCTGATGAATCCGATTTATCGCCGTTGCAATGCGGGTTAGTCCAGCGACTTCTCCACTCCCCAAATGCGCTCCAGCATGAGTGACTAGATAGGGAATATCCAACAAGGCATTTCGCTCGATTTCATCTTTAAAAGCGTCAATAGACTTCTCCCACGCTTCGTCGGTCGGATTAGCCAAATTTATCAGATAACTATCGTGAGTAAGAATAGACGAAATAGAAGAGGCCACCCGCTGTTCGCGCCAAGCGGTCAACTCTGCCTCTGTCAAAGCTTTGGCTTTCCACTGTCGTTCATTTTTGGTAAAAATCTGCATGGTTTGACAACCCACCCGTGTAGCACGTTCAAAGGCGTGGTAGAGTCCACCCGACACTGAAATATGTACCCCTAATATCATAAGTAGAACACTTCCTTTTTTGGTCAAAGATTGATCGCCTGCAACAGATAGCCGACTTACCCTAGGCTACTTAATAATATAACATAACCCCTCTAACCTGAGCAACGGATTACCTCTAAAACGTAGCATACTTATAAGAGTTACCACCAAATTAAGGTCAAACTATTGCAAAAATGAGTCTGCTATGTTATGTTATGTCTAGGCGTTAGTTATGTATATCTAACAAGGCTCGTAGTATGGTTAGTTGAAAGCAATCTAGAATTTTAGCGGGTATCTAACCCTAGGGACAGGTTCGGTGTGGAGAAACCGAAGAAAAACAATAAAAGATTAGCCGCACCTCCGACAGAGCCCTTGCCAGATTTGACTAAGCTCTCCCTGACGGAGATGGAGGCTTTAATCACTTATAAACGGTTAGAAGAGTCGCAGCGCGTCTCGCATAAAGTACATGCCCAAATTCAGAAACCGTTTGAAGGGCTCTTGTTGCCTCCCACCTCCGAACAAACTCCGGTAGCCCAGAAAAAGGTCAGCCCAGTCTCAAAAGCTGAGCTACTGGAACAACGCTTCCGTCCAGTAGAATTAGAAATTAAGACCGGGAAGAGACGTGGCCTAACGGGTGAAGGCTTGCAGTGGCTCCGCAATCTGATTGGCTACACCCTAGAAGGAGTGGTGATTTTAGCAGTGTTGGTGCTATTCACCAACTGGATTTTGCAACAATTTGGAATCTCGATCAACTTGCTCGATCTAGTGCGTAGTTCCAGAGATGCGTTGGTACAATCTGCTCGTTTGGAAGGGCCATTGTTAAGCGCAAGCGCACCTGGGGTGATCTTATTCAAACTACAGGCGGCATCTACAGTAACGCTTCCACCAACACCCAAACTCACCACTGTAGTGGAACGCTCGCCAGTCGTCACTTCTACAAACGGACGACTGGTAATAGCCGACACGCCTGCAAGCGAAAAACTGACGATAACGGCTTCGCCTAAAGTGGAACAATCTGTACCTACCAAGAGACCACTACCCCCTCCAACTGGCCCGGCCCTAGTGGTAGCACCCACTCCTACGCCAGTTATAGTTCCACCTAAACCTACGGTGGGGGCAGAGCCGCAGGGACTTGGCGCGGATGAAGCCGCCACCATACCGGCTCGCCGCTTGGTTATTCCCCGAATTGAACTCGATACGGGGGTAAAGGAAGTAACAGTAGACCTTGGAACGTGGCAGGTGGCCGATTTTTTAGTAGGCCATCATCTCGGCACAGCTAATCCTGGTCAGGTTGGAAATATGGTGCTAGTCGGACATCGTGATATACGTGGTAGCATCTTTCTACGCTTGAACGAACTTCAAATAGGCGATGATTTTAAGGTCTTTACCGATAAAGCCGTCTATCGTTATATTGTTACTGAGATAAGCGAAGTTGCACCTACCGAGGTAGAGGTCATGAGTCCCACAACTGACCCCACCGCCACATTGATAACCTGTACCCCGGTGGGGTTCGCGACCCGTCGCCTGATCGTTAAGGCGCGGCTTCAAAGCTAAAAATGTTAAAATCTTTTCTAATTTTCTAAAGGGAAAGAAGAGGAAATGGCGTTATGAGTAATCCTGTAAATTCTAGTCAGCGTGATGGAACTAACAAGCCGAAAAGGGGCAATCACCGCCCGGTCAAGTGGACCTACCTTGAACTGATCGGGCTTGCTTTAGCGTCTTTTCTGATTATTTGGCCGGTGGTAAGCCTAGTCTGGGATCTGGTGGCACCCGGCCCAACTAGAGGAGCCACGGCCCTCTTGATAGACAAAACGGTTAGCCCAACTACTCCTGCCCCCGGTGGCAGCGTTACTTACACCATCACCATCACCAACGGCACTGGCCTTAATAATTTTATAACACTCGTGGATAATGTACCAGTGGAGGTAACTATAACCCCAACCTCTGCTACCCCTAATCCTAACATTGGAACAGTTGCCGTAGTAGGTAATAACGTCCAATGGGGTGTTTCTATGACAAATAATCAGGTGGTTACGCTTACAATTAAGGGCATCGTGAAGGCCACGACACAACTTAACAGAGCGGTAAGCAATGTAGCAAGTGTAACTCAGGCACTCCCAGGTGGCACACCTCAAGTAGATTCGCCTAATGCGACCTTTGTCGTAACTGGTCCTCCGGCCACTGCTACCGCCACGAATACTGCTACCGCCACGAATACTGCTACCGCCACGAATACTGCTATTGCCACAAATACTGCTATTGCCACGGCCACTACCGCCGTCCAACCTACTGCTACCAAGGTTGCCAATCAACCCACCAATACGCCTGTGCCTTCTGGTGGCAGTAGTGGCGGCAGTGGCAGTAGCGGCAGTAGCGGTAGCAACAGTTCTATTCCAACCGCAATTAGTTTCCCCGGTGGATCCGACCAAGTGACCGTCAATGCAGCCACTGTTGCCGCCGCCGCCCAAACGCTAAAGCCGGGTACTGGCTCTCCTAAATCCAATGTAACGCCTATTGCCACTAGTACAAGTGTACCCAATACGCTATCACCCTCCAGTGGCGTAGTCAGTGGCTCATTTAGCAGTAGTGGAGGTAACTTGAGCGGTTCCCAAGTCAGTCTGATAAGGCGTAGCAATAACCTTAATAATAATAGCAGTACTGGCAGTGGGAGTGGCTCCCAAGTCAATCTAATTAAGAGTAACGCTGTTACCGCCGACGAGATTCTTAAAACTGCCACCATTGATAGTCGTAATGAGTTTTTCTTCGGAAGTATACCGGCCACCAGTGCGGGTCAAGTCTACTTTGTGCGCTTTAGCAATCCAGACCCCGGTAGTGGTGTACTAAGGCTTTTCAATACTAATACTTTCAGTTTTGCCGGGGGCAATTTCCGGGTACCTAGTGCGGATCTCAGTGATGTACGTCTTGGCTCTCCCGGTACAGGTAACACCGCCTACTCAGCACCGCTTACCCTTAACTGGCTCCCCCGCAGCAGCGAAGACCGTTACTCCATCACCGTCTTCCGCGCAAATTCAAATGGCCCGGTTCTGGATAGCGGTAACCTAGCAAATAGTACCTCTTTCACCATTACAAATTCACATTTAGGTGAGGGTAGCTACTTTGCCCAAATCAACATTCTCAATCCTCTAGGTAGCGGGATTTCTAACCACCAATTCGCCTTCCGTCTGGTTCCTAGTGTAATAACGCAAGCCACTGCTACACGAATTCCGGTTGTACCAACTAGCGTGTCAACCAACACCCCGGTTCGAGCTACGCTTGCGCCTGTACAAACGACACCCGTACAAACACAAACGACACCCGTACAAACACAAACGACACCCGTACAAACGACGGTTAGCCCTACGGTAGTAGCGGCAAATCAAGCCACCGACCTCACGCCGACTACAACACCAACTTCTATTACAGTAACACAAGGTACGAACGAGATACCTAAAAGTGGTGGTGAGTTACCGATTTTTGGTCTATTATTAGCTGGTTTTACGCTGATAACACGACGTATCCGTTTGGTGCGTCAGAGTAATTAATAAGTTTCGGTTCGGGGTTTTAGAGCTACAAAACCTCGAACTCTATTTAGGGAAGGAGCGCAGTTTGAACCTGAGCGATTACATACGAGATGTACCCGATTTTCCAAAAGAGGGCATTCTCTTTAAAGACATTACCCCGTTGCTTCAGAATCCAGAAGCTTTCCGTCAATCGCTGGACGAGATAACCAGTGCCTATCAAGATGCTCAGATTGATATAGTGGTAGGGATTGAGTCACGGGGCTTCATTTTTGCGGCACCCGTCGCCGACCGTCTAGGAGCCGGTTTTGTATTGGTACGTAAACTAGGAAAGCTTCCTTCCAATACCATTGCGGCTGAATATGCCCTTGAGTACGGCACTAATACCATCGAGATACATACCGATGCGATTAAGCCGGGCCAACGGGTACTCATCGTAGATGACCTGCTGGCAACCGGAGGCACGGTTGGTGCTACAGCCAAACTGGTCGAACAACTGGGCGGCATCGTCGTCGGTCTGCATTTTCTGATCGAGTTAAAATTCTTGGATGGTCGCGCCCGTCTGCCCCAGTATGAAGTGGCGGCCCTCATCGAATACTAAAACTCCCAACATTCTGTTATAATTGCTTTACCATAACTAACTGGCTTGAAAAAAGATTTAGGGATTTCAACATGTTGAAATCCCTAAGTTGCAATATAGTCGGTTATCGGGAAGATTTGCAATAATAAAAGGAATGAGTTGATGAAAATCAAAATAGCCGCCCTTCAGTTAGAAGCATTGGATCTGTCACAAAGTCAGGCTGCCCTAGAACGTAGCCTAGCCCTGATTGACCGCGCGGCGGAACGCTACCAGCCTGACTTAATGCTAACCCCAGAGTGTAGCTATCCAGCCTATGTGCTAGGTAGCGACAAAGAATTTAGAGCGGCCTACCGCAACAATCCCCTCCCCTATTTTGCGGAGAAAGCACGTAAATATCAAACGCATCTCTGCTTAGGAGTGGCAACCCCCACCGAAACCGACAAGGGCTTGGTAATTTATAATGAGGCCGTCTTGCTGGGACCAGACGGTCAGGAGATCGGACGCACCGCCAAGAGTTTGATGTGGCACTTCGATAGTCGCTGGTTTTCCGCTGGGGCAAATTTTCCGGTCTTTGAAACGGCACTTGGGCGCATTGGTATGATGATTTGCGCCGATGGGCGGATGCCCGAAATTGCCCGCTGCCTCGCTCTAGCCGACGCACAACTTATTCTTGATCCGACCGCGTGGGTCAGTTATGGCACTGCTAAGAGCAACCTCTCCAACCCACAAGCCGATTATATGCTGGCAACCCGGGCCTTTGAGAATGGAGTCTGGTGTGTTGCCGCCAATAAAGTTGGACTGGAACGCGGAACCGTACTCTATGCTGGGCGCAGTTGTATCGTTGCCCCAACCGGAGCAAAAGTAGCCGAAGGATCGTGCGACCGCGAGGAGATTGTTTTTGCCGAAATAGAGCTAACTCCCCGCCGCTTTTCACCCGTACCACGTCGCCCTGAACTTTATGAACGGTTAGTGACCCCAACCGAAAGCTTACCTGTCCACGCTCTGTTGCAAGAACCTCTAGTTCCCCATCTCGCCCATTTTCGGGGCGGAGTAGCCCAATATCGTCCTTTCAACAGTACCCAAGTGATGGGCGAAACGGTGCGCCCTTTGATCGCCCAATTTGCCCTTGAGAGCGTAGAACTGGCCGTCCTTCCAGATGTGCCACCCTATGCTGCTAGAGAAGTAGCCCATCGCGGAGAAGTGGTCTTTCCATTTTACCGCACCCTGAGCAAGCAACGCGGGGTTGCTCTCTTGGCAACCGCCATCGAGGAGGAGGGGGAACGTCGCTATAAGACGGCTCGGTTATTTTATCAGGGCCAAGAAATCGGCGTTTGGCGACAGACACACTTCAGTGCTGAAGATGAGGGTAGCTGGACTCCCGGTGCAGAAATTGGTCCAGTGGTAAAGTTACCCGGCCAAAGCGGGGCTAGAATAGGGGTAATGTTGGGAGCCGATGGCTATATTCCAGAAGTAGCCCGCAGCCTAATGTTGGCGGGAGCCGATGTAATTCTATGGCCGGTACGGGCCAAAGTTCCGGGTACAGCAGACGGTTTTGGTCTGACCCAACTAGCCCGCAGCCGAGCAGCCGAAAACCGAGTCGCGATCCTCTGTGCTACCCCACTTGAAACCCAAAATAATTTAGACCCTGAGCAAAGCGAACTAGGCGGTGCTTTGATTGTAGACGCAAACGGCAACGTAGTTGCTCCAGCCCTAACAGATAGACCAATGGGGATAAGCACCCAAATTTCGGTTGCAGCCAGCCGTGAGAAATTACGCGCCCCTAATACGAATGTAGTGTATAATCGAAAACCAGAGAGTTATAAACTACTGACTCAGGAGGTTTCCAAATCTGATGAATAACGAGGTTGAAAATAACAAGGTTGATAATAACGAAGCTAGGGGCAGCAAAACCAAAAATAGCAAGGCCGAGAATAACAAGGCCGAGAATAACAAGGCCGAAGATAGCAAGGCCGAGAATAACAAGGCCAAAGATAGCAAGGCCGAGAATAGCAAAGCTAAAAGTAGTGAGGCTGAGAATAAAGATGACAAGGATCCATCCCTAGATAAGCTGCTTAGATTAGATGTACCTGATTTAGTCTCTTCGCAGAATTGGCCTAAGCATCTAAAACTGGGCCTTGAACCAGTATATCTTCCTGAATTAATTCCCTTAACAAAGGATTTTCCTTACATTTTCCGCATAATCAGGCCAGCCACTATCCCTGCCCTCACCGTGCATCTAGCCGATAACACCCCAGCACCCTATACCACCGCCACTGCTATAGTAATCGTAACGAAGGGGTGACACTCCTGACTAGTCAATTAGATAATTCTAGCCAAATCAAACTTCATTAGCACTAAAAATAAATGACACAAAAGTCGGTAAGAAAAAGAGAAAGCGGAGATAAAATTGTTGAAAGGAAACGTTATAGTCGGGCAATCGGGTGGTGCAACCGCCGTAATTAATAGCAGCCTCGCCGGAGTAATTGCCGAAGCACTTAAAAATCCGGCAATAGGCGAGATTTACGGAATGTTAGATGGGGTGCAAGGTTTATTGGAGGAGCGGATTATTAATCTGCGTACCCAAGTCGGTACTCCTGATAAACTGGAACGGCTAAAACGCACACCGGCCTCCGCCCTAGGCATGTGCCGTTTCAAATTGGACGAGGCCAAACGCGAGCAGATTCTGCATATTTTACAAAAGCATAACATTCGCTATTTTATCTATATTGGTGGCAACGACAGTGCCGATACCTGTCACCAGTTGGGGGAACTCTCCAAAGCGGTCGGTTATGAATTTTATGCTATGGGAGTACCCAAAACCATAGATAATGATCTGCCCGATATGGATCATTGTCCCGGTTATGGCTCGATTGCTCGCTATCTGGCAATTTCTACCCGCGATAGTGGCATTGATACCGAATCGGCCCGAATGGTGCAACCTGTAAAGATTATCGAGGTAATGGGTCGCAATGCAGGCTGGGTCGCAGCATCGGCGGCCCTAGCTAAACATAATGAAGAGGACGCACCTCATCTAATCTATACCCCCGAACGCCGCCTTAACCCTGCCGATTTTCTCAAAGATGTCAAACGAGTCTACGACTTATATGGTCATTGTGCCATAGTCATTGGCGAAACCGTGAAAGACCACAACGGCAAGCCACTTGGAGCGCATGGCGAGCCTTATTTTGTGGATAGTTTCGGCCATCGTTATTTTCACGGCCCGGCCAACTATTTTATGAGCTTGGTAATGAGCGAACTGGGCCTAACGGCCCGTTTTGACAAACCCGGTACACTCCAACGGATGAGTATGTCGTGTGCCAGTGAAGTAGATTTAGAGGAAGCGTGGCTGGTAGGGGCCGAAGCCCTGCGCCTAGCAGTCGCGGGTGAAACCGATAAAATGGTAACTTTGCTCCGCGAAAAGGGTTCCAACGGCGAATATAGTTGCAAAACCGGGGTAACCTCACTGGAGCGAATTGCTAATTTTGAGCGCAAAATGCCGGAGGGCTATCTTAACGCCGAGGGTAACTTTGTTACCCAAGCGTTCTTAGATTATGCTAGGCCGCTTATCGGTGAACTACCGCCCGTCCACTTCCGGCTAGACCGGAAAGCATTAGTGAAAGGAATTTATTAAGAGTTGGACATTTATGCTCAACGCGATCTGGCGACGATCCTTTTAGCGGAGGCCACCAGCCAAGGCTTTGAGGTTTCTAATCTGTTTGGATTGGGCGCAGTATTTTTGTTAGTGGGACTCAATGGCTTCTTTGTCGCGGCTGAATTTGCCCTAGTAAGTGTACGACACACTCGCATTGACCAACTGGTGGCCGAGGGTAAAGGTTCAGCCAAAGGGGTACAAAAAGCCCTGACCCATCTCGACGATTATATTGCGGCTACTCAGTTGGGTATTACCCTCGCTAGTCTCGCGTTGGGTTGGGTGGGTGAACCCGCCGTAGCCCATCTAGTTGAACCACCCTTAGTCTTTCTGTTGGGAAACGTGTTGGGCGAAAATCTGGCAATCGGAATTGGAGTAGCCGTAGCGTTCACCTTTATTACAGCGATGCACATTGTACTCGGTGAACTAGCTCCCAAGTCAGTTGCTTTGCAGCGGAGTGAAACGGCAGCCCTATTTATAATTCGGCCCCTTGACCTCTTTCTGCGAATTTTCCGCCCCTTTATCTGGGCCTTGAATAGCACCGGGCGATTTGTAGTAAAATTTTTCGGGCTGGGTGCAGCAGACGAACATTCAAAGGTACACTCCGTCGAAGAGTTGGAGATGCTGGTTCGGCAGAGCCATAAGGCCGGAATGTTGGATGCCCAAGAAGAAATTCTACTGCGTAAAGTCTTTGAGTTTGATGATAAAACCGCCCGTCAGATAATGATGCCCCGCACCGAAATTGTGGGCGTAACCGAAAATACCACACTGGATGAACTGGTGGACAAAGCTTCGGATGAACGGTTTACCCGCTTGCCAGTCTACCGCAACACCCTCGATCAAATCGTGGGCGTGATTCACGTCAAAGACCTCTTCCCCCTCTTGCGCGAGCGCGAAAACCGACATAGCTTATCTAAGGGCTCCACTTCAAGCAACCACTCTTCAAAGTTGGGGATGTCGGCTCAAAACGAGGAGAAGAAATTCGCCCTTTCCGATATTATTCGCCCCGCCCTGAATGTGCCAGAAAGTATGCACGTCGCCGATTTGCTGACCCTAATGCGTCAAAAAAAGGCTCACATGGCGGTAGTAATAGATGAGTATGGTGGAACCGCCGGAATTGTAACCCTAGAAGATGTGCTGGAAGAATTGGTAGGCGAGGTGCAGGATGAGTTTGACACCGCCGAAGAAGATACTATCGCCGATATAGAAATACGGCCCGATGGCTCGGCTTTGGTGAGTGGGCTAGTAATGCTGGATACCATCGAGGAACATTTTGGTTTGAAGATACCCTTGGAACAGGCCGAAATATTTGATACCATTGGCGGCTATGTCTTGGGGGTATTGGGTCGCGTTCCGACGGTAAACGATCAGGTGGCCCTAGGCGATTACCGACTAACGGTGGTTAAAATGGATGGGCTGCGAGTAGACCGCCTACTGATTGAGCGGGTAAATAAGAAGGCCACCGTTAGCGGAAGTTAATAAGGGGATTTCTTTTCTATTAGTTTACTTTCAGTTTACACATATTTTACATCTGAGTTATATACTGTGTTTGTCGGGTACGTTTCCAAATTAGATTGAGCGTCGGCCCGACCAAAATTATCCTCAAAAAGCTCCTACTAAAGCGCAAGCCGTCCTACTCCGATATGGGCGGCTCTTCATTTCATAATATTATGTTAAATTAAATTATTATATCATCTCCATAAGTAGGGGTTTATTGAGACCAGTCTACATAAACCCGTCCCACATTGGGCGAGGCCAGCCTATATGCAATACACCCCTACCCGAATTATTGAGAGAATACCTGACTATTTAGTTTTAGAGTTGTCCACTACTTGCCAAAGGTTTATGATAACATTATCAGGATTATCGGTTCCGCTAACCAAGAATTTGCCATCTGGACTAAACGCTAAGTTGTTGATAACGATTTTTCCCTTTAGCTCTTGAATTATTTCTCCAGTCTCTACATCCCACAGAATAATATCTCCATCGTCACCGGCGGTGGCTAATATCTTCCCATTGGGACTAAATACAACCGAATAGACCTCGCCATTCTGGTGCTTATCTGTAAATGCCGCCACCCTTTGGGTACTTTCCACCTCGGATAGAAGCACAGCCTTATCTTTACCACCACTAGCCACCAATTTGTCATTGGGACTAAGTGATGAAGTCCAAGCCCCTCCGGTATGAGCAGCAAAATCCTTTAGTAGAGTACCATTTTTGACCTCCCAAAGTTTGACTGTCCCTTCCCCACTAGCCACTATCAAACGAGTGCTATCGCGGCTAAAAGAAAATTCGCGGGCTTGCCCCGAATGACCAGACAAATTGGTCAACTGCTTGCCACTCTCCACTTCCCAAATAATTACCGATTTATTTGGGCCAGGACTGGCTATAAGCTTACCATCGTAACTAAACCCAAACGCTGGCACATGTTCCGCTCCCGGATTTATCTTCTGGAAGGGTTGTTCAGTTTTGGGTAAACCGTCACTATCTACCTCCCATATTGCAATCTCCCACTTTTGAGGCTCAATATTATCAGCACTACCACTACCACTTGCAACGGCCAAACGTTTGCCATCTTTGCTGTAGACCACCCAACTAGACCGATCCTTTGTACCAGTCTGAAAATTTGTTAAGGATTTTAGAGGTATCCTATCCAAAAGGCCGTTGGCGTTGACTCGCCAAAAGTTAATTTTGCTATTACCACTAGCACTTGCCAAAGTTTTAGAGTTAGCACTAAAACCCAAACAATAAATCGCCTCTTTCAAAAAATTACCATCTCTGAGTAAATCTTTAAGCACAAAGAGGCTTGGCTTACTTGACACAGAAGCTACTGGAATTGGAGATAGAACCGTCGTCGTGGTTGAATTTGTTGCTTCAACAGGAACAGGATTATTTCCCTTGTTAAATTGCCAAACCGCCAATAAGCTAATGACAAGAAGAGCAGTTAAGCCTATAGAAATAATAACGCCTAAACTAGATTTGGGTTTTGGAGAAATAATTGGATGATAATCACTATTTATCGTATTATCGGGGGGGGGGGGTAAATATTATCTTGAATTATAGGCGGGCCTCCCTCAATTCCATTATCAACGGATGGCTTTGTCTCTTCTTCCAAAACAGGTAGCGGTGAGTGATCTATAACTTGAGATGCTAAATAATCCTCCAGAGTTTCTCCTTCTATAGCTGGCTGGATAGAATCCTTAATCTCAGCATTAACTTCCTCCTGAGATATAGCCTCACTCACAATAACCAACGGTACTCTCTCTTCGGGGCTCTTCGGGGATAAATTGTTCTCAAGCTGGGGAGACGACTCCAAAATTTGCCCATTCACAGTTTGAGCAGTTTTAATCTCCGCCAAAGTGGTAGCAAACCAATTTTCATCAAAAGAAGTATGCGAAAGAGGCTGAAACTTTAGCCTTGCCTTTTCCCATAAATCTTTAGCTTCCTCTCGTTCCCTACCCTCATTAAAGGTACCTAGTTTTAAGAAAAAGATTATCAGCCTTTTTAGGTTCTCTAGGTCTAAGTATTCTCCTCTACCTTCCCAATTCCGAATAGAATCAATCGAAAATCGTTTCCCCTTTTCTGAGAAAAGTTTTTCTGATGCCTCAGCCATGTCACCTTGAGTGAGTTTAGCTTTTCTTCGTAGACCGCTCAAGGTCTTGCCAAACGCATTTTCTTTCTCTTTTTGTTCGTTTACAATACTGTTATTCATTTTTAGAACTCTCTAACTACGCTACTAAAGCAGATTAGCCAAAACATGTACCAAATATGTAAGAAACTTGTATCTTTCACGTATGGAATTGATCTAATAGAGATGCTAAGCTTAACTTGGCGAGAAGCTAAGCCAAACAACAAAGGATTTGCCGCCTATAATTATACACACATGCCAGTGCATTGTCACTAGCTTGGGTAAGAGTACCCTTAAATTAGTTTAATTAGAGGTACTTACTGTATAGTCCTTAGCTTTGTGCTGCCTTTGTTCGGTTAACCATTTATAGATTTTATCATAAGCGTTAAGAAAGGAGAGAACTTTTGCTTTTGTAGTTTAAGCGTTTGGTTAACCATTTTATTAAGTTTTATCACAATCGTAGAAAGGAGAGAATTTGTGTACTCTAAACAACGCATTTTCTATCTGTCGCTCATTTTCAGCATCCTTTTCACTTTAGGGGTGGAGTTTTCCCAAGATACCAGCGTGGCAGAAGCACAAGTGGCAACTGCACTAGTGTTTCCCTTCTCCCCAGACCAGACTTGGAAGTATTCCGGGGGGCCCCATCCTGACTCAGGAGGCTATGTTCCCAAAAAGCCTTCTGTAGTGTTTTCTTCCCTAGATTTCTTAGCCCCAACATCAGCCGGAACTGTAGCGGAGAAATGCATTAACACTAGCAGATCAAAGGCAGCTCCAGTACGTTCCAAAGCGGCTATCATTTCCCCATTTCAAATGGATGGAAGAGTGGTCAGCAGAAGCACGGCGCAGTCAAACCCTTGGGTAATCATAGAGGCTGGGGGCATTCGTATTAGGATGAATCATGTTGCACCTAGTACTATGGTAGGAGTTGGTACGCTGAAACGTGGTGGTATTATTGGAAACCCTTCAACCTGTGGTGATTCGGATGCGCCACACATTCACTTTGTTCTCTTAGATGGTAATAATAATCCTCGAGAGATTGCAGGGTCAACTATTTCGGGATACCTTGTTGGAACAGCCACCATGTCATACGCGACCGGATGTCTGATTCAGATCTACAGTTCAATTTGCCCTTCTCCGTTTGGTGCAAATTGGAATCCAGATATTAAGCCGGGAGAGGTTAGGATTTCTAATCCATCAGTCCAGATAAAATCTATATTCCCTGGGGCGAATGTGACTGTATCCTTTACCTATACAAACGTAGGACACTATCCTGTATCTGTGGAGTCAATTGGAATGGCTGCACGTAGGGGAAGTGACTGGACTGGATCGAACTGGGATTTTAAGTATCAGACAACATACTTAAACCCCGGACAAAGCGCGACTTACAGTGATAAGAAATATTTTCTTCTAGGCATTTACTTTATGGAACCAGTCGTGAAGTTTCCGGGTAAAGCTTGGGGAGGAGTTCAACTTGAGAAGGGGGGATTTTTTCACTACCCATTTAGAATCTGATAGGTGAAAAGAAAAGCTTCCTTAGCTCATGAATTTGAGTTAGGGAAGCTTTTCTTTTTTTCACTACTACCATTCTCAAAACCGGACGCAAGGCAAAATCGGCTGGCGGAGCAGCACTCCAACAGATCCGGGCCGCCCATCAGGACCAGACGCAAGGCAAAATCAAGCGACGGAGCAGCATTCCAACAGATCCGGGCCGCCCATCAAGACCAGACGCAAGGCAAAATCAAGCGACGGAGCAGCATTCCAACAAGATCGAGGCTTTCTACCCAATTACCTGATAGGGCAAGGATGTTGGAAGCTGCTCTGTCAGGTGATGTTCCCTTACATCCGGTCTGTGGGAATCGGCGGATAGAACAGCTTGCCTTGATAATAGCTTTGCCTTGTGCTAATCTAATACTTGAAGGTAGCTATGAGATTGAATGAGTTAATGAGAAAAGGATAAATAAATGCTCAATACATTAAGTTTAATAGAAAAAGAAACACCATTAAATCGGCAGGATGTAGAAGGTATATTACATGAGTTAGGTAGCTCTAGTAAATTAGAGCTAAGTGGAAAGAATCTAAAACTTATAAATTTGTCTTTCTTACAATTAAGCAAAGCTAATTTAAACTATGCTATCTTGGATGAGGCTGATCTACACGAAAGTATCTTGAATGGAACCCAGTTGAGCCATGCTAGTCTGATTAGGGCTAACTTAACTAGAGCCTCTCTGATTAGAGCTAAACTAGAAGAAGCTCACTTGATGGCGGCTTCGATAAAAGAGGCTAATTTGAGCTATGCCCGTATGAACCGGATTGACCTACGCGATGCTATTTTGTATAAAGCTAATCTAATTGGCTCAGATATGCAAGAAGCTGATTTGAGCGGGGCAAATATGCAGGAAGCCGACTTGCGCCAAGCTAAACTGAATAATGCCAGATTAGACGAAACCGACTTAGAGGGTGCTAACTTGAGTGGCACTTATTTAGAAGCTTCCCAGAAGGAGGTTTTGCGTAATAAAGGCGTGATAAATTTGGACAAGACCATAATAGGACAAAAAGCACCCACACTAAAACCTTCGCCACTTCAAGTCTCTACTATGAAAGTAACTCTCCCTGATGAGCAGTGGTTGAGATTGAAAGAAATGGCTAAATATCTTGGCATTACCCTCGAAGAATTGGTACAAACGGGTCTTGAAGAAGTGCTTAAGCAGCCTGATGAAACCTTTAAACAAATAGCAGATTATGTACTAGAAAAGAACGCTGAACTTTACCGACGCTTAGCCTAATGCGTTATCTAAATCTCTTTGAAATACTTGAACGTCATCGCCGAATCATAAAACAATCGGGTGGTGCAGAAGGTGTTCGTGATTTAGGTGCTTTGAAATCCGCTTTGGCCCAACCTTACATGACTTTTGCTGGGGAAGAACTTTATCCCACCCTTGCGGAGAAGGCTTCCAGTCTTGGTTTCTCGCTTATCCAGAACCATCCTTTTGTGGATGGCAATAAGCGGATAGCCCATGCTGCACTAGAGATATTCCTTATGTTTAATGGTTACGAAATTAAAGCTACTGTAGATGAACAAGAAAAAATTATTCTTCAGGTCGCTTCGAGCGAAATAAGTCGGGTGGAGTTCACCGACTGGCTCCGTAACCATATTATTAAGTGGGAAATCGGCTGACGGAGCAGCACACCGAGGCTTTCCCTCAAGACCAGACGCAAGGCAAGATCAAGCGACGGAGCGCCATCCAACAGATCCGGGCCGCCCTTCAAGACCAGATGCAAGGCAAATTCGGCTGACGGAGCAGCACTCCAACAAGATCGGGGCTTTCTCTCAAAACCGGATGCTATTGTAAGACCGCCTCTTTTCCTCTTTTCGTAGACCGCTCAAGGTCTTGCCAAACGCATTTTCTTTCTCCTTTTGCTTGTTTACAAGGCGGTTATTCATTTTTAGAACGCTCTAACTACACTATTAAAGCAGATCTGACAAAACATGTATGAAATATGTAGGAAACCTGTAAGTTTCACGTATGGTATTGATCTAATAGAGATGGTAAACTTAGCCTAGCAAGGGGCTAAGCCAAACAATAAGGGGTTTATTACACACATATCGGTGCATTGTCACTAGTTTGGGTGATACGTATCATCTCAAAATTTCGGGTAGGGGCGTATTGCATACTCCCAAAAGTTGTATACGCCCAAAGTAAGGCGGGTTTATTCAATAAACTTGTTGAGATGATACGGTATAACATTACCCTTAAATTAGTTTAAGTAGAGGTAGTGCTTGTAAATCCAACTTTACAGTCACAGAGGTAAGTACTTACTGCACAGTCCTTAGTTTTGTGCGGCCTTCTTTTGCAGGAACGATTTTAGCAACCATCAACGGTCAAACTAGTAGTTAAGCTTAACGAGGATGCAAATTATGAAGATTACTCGGGACTCCGTCTTGCTGCGCTCAGCAATCAAGGTCTTTACACTGGTGTGGGTCTTTCTCTCTTCGGCATTTCACAGGTTGGGAACCCCTAGGATATTCAACAGACAGTTTACCAATCGAGGTTTGTTGGCTACTTGCTGGCTATTTTTAGGGGTTTTTATTACGGTATTTCTGATTATAGGCACACCTTTACACGCTGCCAACCTAAAGGTGGATCTTGAGGTAGAAGGCGACAAAGGTTATATCTACACTACGGATGGCATTACCAAAACCCGAATTATTACTGATTCTGCCACCATACTCAACAGGCTCTATGCTCCTTATGTAGCCTTGTCACCAGACGGAAAGAAGGTGGTTTTTCTAACCGCTGCTAATTATTACCTCAGAGACACGACTATCTGGACGGCAAATATAGATGGATCAGAAAGGCAACAGATAGCCTTCTATCCCGCCGCGCAATTCTGGTCGGTTCCGCTTATATGGTCGCCTGATAATACCCAATTAGCCTACACTTTGGTGTCAGACACCAATCAGATAGAGTTATGGACAATGTTAGCAGATGGCTCAAATAAGAAAAAAGTGCTTGAGCAGAACCAATCTTTTAGACCTGAGATATTTATTGTTAATAATGATACTATATTAAGTTGGTCTAGTGATGGGAATTCACTTGAATATATTGACCAAAAGGCTATACCTGCTAGAAAATACAGTATCGAGTTAAATAGTGGTCAAATAACCTCAGTAGGGTTGCCAAACCGCAAGGCTGTAGCACCTACTGCCAGCTTGAGCGTACCCTATTTTTCACAGACCGATCCCACTTGGGGAAATTACCAACTTGGATCCTGTGCTGGTGTTACTATCCGTAGCTCAGGATGTGCTATGACTTCAGTTTCTATGATTTTTAAGTATTATGGGGCAAATACTAATCCTCAAATTTTGAATAATTGTTTGATAGGAAATGGAGGATATCTTGGCTGTGCTATTTATTGGGGTACAGCCGCTATAAAGTGTAGTGAAAATAAGGCAACGCTTGTAGGTACAGGCGGATTTAACTTCACTACTTTGGAACAAGAGTTAGCTGCAGGGTATCCTGTAGTTGTAGGCTTTTCATGGATACCACACTATGTGGTGGTTGTAAGTGGCAGTGGTAGCAACCCTGCTAATTATATTATAAACGATCCTAATCCAGCAGGTGGTACAACTAAAAATATGAGTTACTATGGTACACCTGATAGCATGATACGGTACCATGGCACACCGCCTCCGCCGCCAGTTGCCCCACCAGCTGGTGATGTCAATTCGGCAAGTTGTACTAATTTGACTGGCTGGGCTTGGGATCCCAAATCGCCAAATGTTCCCATAACTGTACATTTGTATAAAGAGGGTTCGGTTTTTGTACAAGGTTTCACAGCAGATGTCTATAGAAGCGATGTTAGTAATCTAGTCTCGCACGATAATGGGTTGCATGGCTTTGATATACCTACCCCCAATAGCTTGAAGGATGGTCTAAACCATACCCTCTCCTTTTATGCGCTCGCCACCGGGGCTACTGGCCCAAATCCTCGTATTGACCATTATGCCATAACTATCAATTGTGTAGCGGTCACAAGTATCAGCCTTACTCCACTCAATACGATTAATCAGGGTACTACCCAGCAATTTACCGCAAGCGGTACTTACCCCAACGGTACGACTCAAGATATAACTAACTCGGCGAGTTGGAGTTCGAACAATACTAGCGTGGCTACAGTTAATGCAAGTGGGTTGGTGACACCCGTTGGCTCTGGCTACACCTATATTTCTGCAAGTAAGGATGGTATAACGGTCGGTACCTTCATAGCTATCAGGCTCAATGGGTTGGGGTCTTTCACTAGGGTAAGCCAAAATCTAGGCATAAGCCCGTGTTCGGCTCCGACGGTAAACGAGATGGCTATCTGGATGGCAAACAGCCCTTACCGGGACATTCGTATTAACATTGGTGGTGTCAACCTAGCCTGTCCTCAACCTAACCTTACCCCTACTTGGGTCAGTCAGGTCAGTGGTATGGGCTGGGGTTTGATACCTACTTGGGTCGGGCTACAGGGTCCTTCTGCTTGTAATCTTGCTACTATTATAACTAAGGTTAGTGATGATCCGGTGATTGCTCGGCAGCAGGGCATTGACGAGGCTAACGCGGCCAGCAATGCAGCGGATAGTTTGGGATTGCGAAAATCAATTATTTATTATGATATGGGATATTACTCTACAGGTTGTACGAGTACGGTACAGGCGTTTGCTGACGGTTGGACATTGCAACTGACAAACCGAGGCTACCTGTCGGGTTTTTACGGAGATCCCTACCACTCCAGTGAGTGGGCGGTTCCGGGTACATGGTCGGTTTGGTTGGACTCTTGGGCATCGTCCAATCCGAATGATAATGCTTGGTACAATTCTTACACTCCTAGTGTGTGGGGTGTTCCCGGTATCTCTGATACCCAGTGGAGTGTTTATCACCAACGTATGCGCCTGTTTCGCTATTGGCATAGCGAAACTTATGGTGGTGTAACCCTTGGTATAAGTACCAGCATTGCCGATGCCCCGGTAGCTTTAGCAAACACAACCCTTCCAATTTTTACTGTTGGGCAAGGTTCTAGTTTTCCTCAAAAATTTATAGATGTTTACAATTGGATTGGTGGGGACGTAGCAATAGGCCAGCCTGCCGATACAGTGAAGCAGTATGGTAGTTCGGGGGTATACTGGCAGCCTTTTAGTGGTGCTACATACGTCGCTCCCGGTATTTTCCACTATCAGGCTGCTCCGTTTGCCGATAGCATCAGGGCTTTCTTCGTCAATGGCGATATTTACAACTACTATAAGAACATGGGAGGGCCGAGTTCTTGGTTAGGCGCACCTACGACTAACTTATATAATGCGGGTACGACTTCTAGTGCGCTTTGGCAAGGTAACTTTGCTAACGGCTATATTACACTCAACACAAGCGGAGTATATCAGGCTTACCCTTGGCCTACTAGTTTCTCTGGCTGGAAAGCTCAATATTTTAACAATACTGTGTTGTCCGGTGGTTCAAGCTTGGTCAAGAATGAGGTTAGTACCGCGAGTAATGGCTTGGATTTTGGCTACAACTGGCCGACTTGGTTAGCTCCTATGCCCGATCAAGGACTGACCTTTACCGATAGTTGGTCGGCGCGGTGGGAGCGTACTTCTAATTTTGCGGCAGGCACTTATAACTTTACCCTCTGCGGTGATGACGGGGTGCGGCTCTACCTTAACAATACTTTGGTTATAGATCAATGGAAGGTTCAGAATGTTACCTGCTATACTTATACCCAAACTTATGCTACCGCTACTTCGGTTCCAATCAAGATTGAGTATTATCAAGGGATAGGTGGTCAGTCTATCTCTTTCTCTGTTATCGCGCAAGGGTCTACTTCTGGACTAAACGTGATTAAATCCACCGATGATAATCTGCTCGGCTCGCTCTCTTATGCTCTCAATATGGCTGGAAATGGTCAGATTATTACCTTTGATAGCACGGTTAGCAAAGTAACGGTGACTGGTATTCTACCTGCGCTAAAGGCTGGGGTGATACTTCAAGGGCGGTGTAATGCTGGAAAGCCGGGGGTAACTATTGAGGGTTTTGGCCTAACTGGATTAATTGATAGTTTGGTGCTGAGTGGTCGCAATACCCTGTATGGAGTTCAGGTTACAAAATTCAGTGGCAAGCAGATCAAGTCCAATGGCAGCGGCAATAAACTCTCCTGTGTAGTAACAACCAGATAGCGATAATTCAGGAATAGGATATGCTGAGGGTATAGCATGGACATTAACGTCCGTGCTATACCTTTTGGCGACTGTGGGAAAATCGGCTGATAGAGCAGCACTCCCACAAGAGCGGATGCAAGGCAAGATCAAGCGACGGAGTGCCATCCCACAAGAGCAGCGAGCTTTCCTACAAAACCTGTGAAAGGTGAAGATCAAGCGACGGA
>JACAUC010000278.1 GCA_013390945.1 Candidatus Chloroheliaceae bacterium | reverse complement strand
CGCAGGAGCGACAAAATATGGTGAACTTACTAGCCCGCTTGAGGGCCAAAGGTATCGAACTCGACTAGCTCTAAAAGATCAACTGACGGCAACCAACCCAAGTTACGTTGGAGCAGCTTCCTACGGATTATCTTTACCCCAAGCTTTCAGGGTAGCCAATTGATCTGTAGGAGTGCTGCTCCGTCAGCCGATTTACCCCCAATACCTGTAGGAGTGCTGCTCCGTCAGCCGATTTCCCTCTACCCTACCTTTGTGCTGTGGGAGTGCTGCGATTTCCCTTAAAGCGGTTGAGCAAAAGTGAATTTGAAACTACCGAAACGGAACTAAAGGCCATTGCACCTGCGGCAAAAACCGGGTTAATGATACCGAAAATAGCCGAGGGAATCAAAAGCACATTGTAGAAGAAAGCCCAGAAGAGGTTCTGTTTGATCTTTCGCAACGTCGCTTTTGAGAGCGCAATAGCGGTAGCTACCGCCCGAACATCGCCGTGCATTAGGGTTAGGTCGGCGGCTTCGATTGCCACATCTGTACCCGTACCAATCGCCATCCCCACATCGGCCTGAGCCAAGGCCGGAGCATCATTGATACCATCGCCTACCATCGCCACCACTTTGCCTTCAGCCTGAAGCTTTTTGACCATTCCCGCCTTATCCGCCGGTCGTACCTCCGCAAAGATCCGACTGATACCGGCCTGTTTCGCAATGGCCTCGGCTGCCCGACGGTTATCTCCGGTCATCATCACTGGCTCAATCTGCATCCGGCGTAATTCGGCAATTGCTTCGGCGGAGCCCGCTTTAATCGTATCGGCTACCGCTATCAACCCGGCTAGTTGCCCATCTACCGCTACCAACATCACCGTCTGACCTTGTGCCTCCAATTCGTCCATACGGGCCTCCACTGCCACAGTTAGCAAAAGCTGATGATCGAACATCAAGCGACGAGTACCAACCATCACCTTCTGTTCAGCTATGATAGCAACCACCCCTGCGCCAGTAAAACTCTCAAACTCACGAGGCCGTTCGCCAAGCTCAAAATTACGGGCTTGCGCTCCTTTAACAATGGCCTGACCTAAAGGGTGTTCGCTCCCCTTTTCAACCAGAGCCGCCAACCTCAAAACCTCGTCCTCAGTCAAGTCATTTAGCCGGACTATCCCGGTTACTTCTGGCTTGCCCCGGGTCAAAGTGCCAGTCTTATCAAAGATCACCGCATTTATATCCTGCGCCCGTTCGAGGCTAGAGCCACCCTTAATCAAGATACCACGTTGAGCGCCTATACCAGTACCCACCATAATCGCGGTAGGTGTCGCTAAGCCTAGGGCGCAAGGACAGGCCACCACTAGCACCGCCACTGCAGGCAAAAGTGCTTGGTCAAAAGTGTGTCCAGTTAAGAACCAACCCGCAAAGGTAAGTAGAGCAATGCCAATTACTACTGGCACAAAGATACCTGCCACCGTATCAGCCAAATGCTGAATCGGTGCTTTTGAACCTTGAGCCTGCTCCACCATCCGAATGATCTGAGCTAACATGGTATCCCGCCCAACCCGATCCGCCCGCACTTGCAATAGGCCCGTCTGGTTGACCGTCGCACCAATCACCTTATCGCCCTGCCCCTTCTCAATCGGCATACTCTCGCCCGTTACCATACTCTCATCAATGCTGGAGCGACCTTCTGCCACTTGACCATCTACTGGCACCTTTTCGCCAGGCCGCACAATCAAAAGATCCCCAACTACTACCGCACTTATCGGCAGGTCAAGTTCATGCCCATTACGAACAACTCTAGCGGTCTTTGGCTGCAAGCCGATCAATTTCTTGATAGCCTCACTAGTGCGTCCTTTTGCCACCATTTCCAGATATTTACCTAGATAAATCAAGGTGATGATAACACCAGCGGTCTCGAAATAGGTTGCACCCTCTTTGCCGTCTGGCCCCATCGCCATCCCATCGGCATAAGTAAGCCCAAAGAAGACCAACCAAAGGCTATAAAGATAGGCTACAGTACTACCCAACGAGATCAAAGTGTCCATATTGGCCGAGAAATGGCGCAAATTTTTCAAAGCCCCCCGGTGAAACTGCCAACCCACAATCGCCCAAACCGGAGTAGTTAGCGCAAAGAGGATTAAATCCCGAAGGCGTGGCTCAAACCAGTTCATCCCAAACATATTGAGGATAAAAGCCGGGATGGTCAGAACAAAACCGAAAATCAACAAATTGCGGCGACGGTTAATCTCTTTGTTCCGGCGTAGCGTATCATGGTCAACTTCGGTGGTGGAGTCAGAAGCAGGACTTGAATCGGCGGAATAGCTCGGATTCGCGATCAGCGCAGGAGAGGCAACCACCGGGGCCGTGTCACTATAGGGTCGGGCAGTATAACCAGCATTTTCAATGGTCGCAATCAAGCGGGGTAAATCCACCAACGTCGAGTCATAAGTGACCGTACCACGTTCGGTAGCCAAGTTGACACTAGCCTCTTCAACCCCCTCCACCTTCTTGAGCTTTTTCTCAATTCGGGCTACACAACTAGCGCAGGTCATTCCGCCAATCTCAAGTTCGGTAGTAGCTTTAGCGGAAGTGGGAAGTAAAGGCAGTAGAGCAGGTTTTGGCTGTTCCACTTCAAGGGGTTGCGCCTTATAACCTATCGCTTCAATTGTGCCTACCAACAGCTTTAGATCCACTTGAGCCGGGTTATAGTCCACCGTCCCTTTTTCAGTCGCTAGATTTACACTAACCTCTTGAACCCCCGGCAACTTTTTGAGCTTTTTCTCAATTCGGGCCACACAACTAGCACAGGTCATCCCCTCGATTGCCAGAATCGCCTTTTCAGTTTGAAGGTGGTCACTCTCTACTTGAGGTAAGCCATTTTCATCAAGTATTTGGGCCATTGCCTTAGCCTCCTCTTCCAGCTATTTAACTCCGGCTAAAGCGCCGCACTACTTCCATCATCTCTTTAATCTTCTCTTCGCCTTGACCCTGTTGGATAGCAGCGGTAACACAGTGGCGCATATGGGTTTCCAGCAGAATTAACTCCACCTTTTGCAAAGCCGATTGTACGCTGGAGCTTTGAGTCAAAATATCAATACAATATTTCTCTTCCTCAATCATACGCTGCAAACCGCGCACTTGGCCTTCAATCCTTCTGAGTCGAACCAGCAGATCTTCTTTGTCCCGCCCGTAAGCGTCCATAACTCTTCTCCTTATTCTAATAATACCTATACCCCCTTTAGGTATAGGACTAGTTTAGCACCACGCTTCAGACCTGTCAAGACCTTGAGTGATTTCTAGCGGCTATCGTCCAAACGAATGAGGTATTCGTCGCTAAGAGCGGCGATTACTTGCTTGAGTTGGGCTTCATCGCTACGAGGTAACGTGATTTTGCGTTTTGCTTTATCCACCTCAAGCAGACATTTGGCTTCTAGCAACGCTTTGCGAAATTTCTCAAAAATTTCATCATTGGGAAAATAAAGAGCCAGTAACGTCTCCTGTTTTATCGTGACAGGTTGCTTTTCTAGTCTTTTCGGGCTAAGTTGCTCGGCCATCGCTTTGGGAAAGAGGGTTCGGGCCTTTTCAGGTAAGCGTTGAAGTTTATCAAGATCATGATGTACAAAAAGAACTACTTCATCCAAAGCTCGTAGTTTATTACTCACCTCTTCAGGCTGCCGGATTAGCCGCAACGATTCGCTAATCTGCTCCACCGTAAACGGGTCAACCGTTGGGAGGTTTTGGGTGGTTTCCAGCAGACCAAAACCAGTGTAGAGCGTAAAAACCTCCGCCCGGCGAGTCCATTCCTGAAGCTCATAGGTCACATTTTGCGGCAGTGGTCTGCCCGTCAAATTTTGCAATAATTTGACCACATCAAAATCCTGATTTTGGGCTGCTTGCGTTGCCACCTTTTGCTTTTGTAGCTTCAGATTCATCGTGGTGGTATCTTCCTTGACAATATCGGCTAAAAGAGAAAGTTGGTAGAGCAGTTTTGCTGGATAAAACGCCGACTCAAGGTAGATTTCAAAGTTGGGTTGCACTACCACTTTTGGCTCAGGGAGGTTATCCTGTGTAGCTTGAAAGAAACGTGGAGTAAGCCGAAAGGCTTGTAAGTTACCCATTTCCGGGAAGAGAGTTTGTTCGGTTTTTCTTTGATTATAAGCTACCTCGATGTAACCCAGTGTAAGCGGTATCCCTTCTAAGAAGCGTTCCACATACCGCCCCTCCACCCGCTCAAACCCATCCGGGGCATCATCGGGGACAGGTTTACTGCCATACCTGTCCTCATAGAAATTGGAATAGCGACCTTGGTAGCGATTCTTCTGTTCATTCTTGGGAATCTTAGGAATCAAGAAATAGGTATGGTTTATCTTCAGGTAAGTAATAAGTGAAGCGGTACTATACCATTTACCAACCTCACATTTTTTCAAGAGGTCAAACAAAAAACGGCGAATGGTAGCAAAATCCAAACTGGGCATCACACCATTAGCACTACCAATAGTGGGAAAGCGGTCGAGAATACCAAGCACACTGTGTATATAAAATTCGTTATATTTAAAGTTGATTAGAGCCTCGCAAAGGTGGCGTTCCTGTTCTGCCTGAGACATAGATAGAAATTTCTGATATTCAGCCGCCTTGACGACAACGTAATTATCAGGAAACGAGGGTTCAGAACTGCTATAGCCACGATATACCCCTTTTAGATCGTAATCAACCAGTTCCATCCTTCGCGCCACTCGTTCAACATAGTCCACCCAATGAAGTGCTTCGGAGGAACCGAGAATAGTTTTGGAGAGGTCGCTTTCATTGAATTTCATTAATTGGGCCAACCGTTTAAGGTCGGCGGATGGCAATTCATTGCTACGAAAAGAACGCTTGATGCTACGTCCACTGACATACTGAAGATAGCGGTGTAAATCACGGTGTAAGTCTTGCTCATTGGTTAAAGTAGTGAGGTCTTGGAGAGTGGCCTCGGTTAATGCTAATAATATGCTCATTACTTTGCCTGTACTGTCTTAATAATATGACCGGATTTTTTGACCAATTTTTCAATGTCGCCAAGCATAGTACGTGGAAAAGCGATATATTCCTCTAGCAAAAACGCTACTCTACCCGACTGATTTTCTTCCATACTACCGAATGCCTTTTTGATTTGAACCCGCAAACTCAAATCGGTAATTCGGGCCACCAATAAATTTTCATGGATAATAAGTTTACCCCACTGGTTCTCAAGTTTCTCAAACAGGGCTTGAAAAGCCGCGCTGTGGGTTTTGAGATAATTCATGGCGGGGTCTTCGCGAGCAGCCTCCGAAAGCTCCATCAGTTTGCTCAGACTAGGAATAATCTTCAATTGTCCCTTATCAAGAGCTAGGTAAGTACCCTGATTTAAAATCTCAAGCACTTCATAAGGGACTTTCGCTAAAATAAGCATAATCCTACCATCCGACAAAATTTTCAGATAGTCTTCTGGAGCTAGGTTTTGCGGGATATGTCGGCTATCCGGCAAACGATAATAGACCTTACCATTGGAAAAGTAACCCGCCAAACAACCCGTGTCGTAACCCGCCGCGCACAACTGAGTCGGGACTGGATGGCTAGTCGTATTGTAAAATACATCCAAAAGTGTATTAAGTTGTTCAGAGGTAACCCATTCTTCGGTTTTAAGTTGTGAGAAGGCATATAACACAAAAGGCAAGGGATTAGGTGAGCTATATTGATTTTCCGACGATACATACCCTTGAAAGACCTTGGAGGAGACGGTGCTAACTTCTACGGACTTGATGTTAGCCTGCCAAGTGGATTGTTGCCACTCTGGTACATCTTTGGCACTAAACTTTTTCGGCCCAGTATAAATACTACCCTCCACCAATCTTAGGTAATGTTGCACTTGGGTCTCTATTCTCTCCAGTAAGAGATTCCGAAATATATCTGCTTTCACGGTTCCAACTTCAGGGGTACGAATAGAAGGGGTAAGCAAGGGCGGAAGGTACTGTCCAAATTCGGAGGGGAAATGAAAGCACCACAGCTCCATTTTCGTTTTGCCAAGGGCATTTGTTTTAGCTTCGGTGATTACCAGAAGCCCTTTACGTACCAAATTAGCTTGCACACTGTCATAGACCGGCTTGTATTGCTGGGTAAAAGTGCCATAACAACGTGTACCTGCGGTACTATAAAGCCGACTAAAAAAAGAGACATCTACCGTTTGATTATCCATATAGAGCAAGTGTAAGGTGGCTATTTCAGCCGCTGTGAGTTTACTCATAACTACTTCTAGCCCGGTAGGGGAAAGAAAAGTATGCTCAAATAAGAAGCGCGAGTTGAGTTCTTTATCGGAAAAGCCCCGATTTTTACAGATAGCCTTTATATCGGCACTACTCAGAACGTTATGGGCCATCTCGTAAACCATCTGACTTAAATTCATGATCTCCAATCCAGTCTAATCTACTAATCTTTCGATTTTTCCACCCGGTAATCGGCATAATAATCTGGTACAATCGGATGAGCGTTGTGCGGTGGGCGGATATAATTTTCGTCGGCTGGAGGGCGTGGTTCCAACTTGATCGACTCCGGTATCTCCTCTTGGTAAGGGAAGATACTCAACAGATGGCGGATACAATTCAAGTGGGCGCGGTGCTTATCCTCCGCTTCAATCTGATACCAACGTGCTTCAGGAATATCGGTATACTCCATCATCTTATCTTTGGCTTTGGAGTAATCTACCCACCGCTCACGCGACAAGAGATCCATGGGGCTAAGCTTCCAGAGTTTGGCCGGGTCGCCGGAGCGCTCTTGGAAACGCCGCTCTTGTTCCTCATCGCTAACGGAGAGCCAATACTTAATAAGATGCAAGCCGGAACTTTTCAATAACCGCTCAAAGGGAGGGCAAGAACGAATGAAATCCCAATATTCCTCCTCGCTACAAAAACCCATCACGCGCTCTACCCCGGCCCGGTTATACCAACTGCGATCAAAGATCACAATTTCACCCGCCGAAGGCAAATGTGCCACATAGCGTTGAAAATACCATTGGGAACGCTCCACATCGGAGGGCTTACCCAAAGCCACCAGTCTCACCCCACGTGGGTTTAGGGGTTGGGTAATTCGCTTGATGGTACTGCCTTTTCCCGCCGCATCGCGCCCTTCAAAAAGTATGACCAAGCGTTGACCCCGTTCCTTAACCCAATATTGCAAGCGCACCAGTTCAAATTGGTAACGTCTCAACTCCTCCTCATAAAACCCCTTTGAGAGTCTATGAAGGGGCTTGGGCGGCTCATCCAAGCTATTCGGAAGCAACTGAAATGCGCTATCCGAAATATTTTCGGTAGCATCTTTTTGCTTTTTTGCTTTCGAGTGTTTATCCTTTGCCATATTTCCACCCCCTGAATGTACAAATGATCTGCTTTATCGGAAATTCGGTAGGGTCGCCAAATATTAAGGGAGCCACCGGATTTTACCGACATTACCTGATTTAGCTCTTGGTAAGTAGACAAGTTAATAACCCCTATTATACAACGAAAAGTTGTTATAGTATAAATCTTAGGAGGTACATAGTTCTCGTATCTTCTCAATAGGTAGGGGTTTATTGAGTAAACCCTCTGGAGGCTAACCTCACTTTGGG
>JACAUC010000277.1 GCA_013390945.1 Candidatus Chloroheliaceae bacterium | reverse complement strand
CGGTAGGATGCGGCTCCGCCCGTTGACGGTAGGATGCGGCTCCGCCCGTTGACGGTAGGATGCGGCTCCGCCCGTTGACGGCTCTGCCCGTTGACGGCTCTGCCCGCTGACCTATTTCCAGACGGCGGCGTTTTCCTCGGCGAACTGCTTTAAGGTTTTGGCCTCCTCGCCTAAAATTTCGGCCACTACAGGCGAAATGGCTGCCGTCCAACCTTGGCGCACTGCCCCAAAGAGTTGTAGCATAAAGTCAATCTGGACAGCGGGCCAACCCATTCTGCTTAGCCCAACTCGTGCATCATCCTCCGAAATCGAGGCATAAGGAATAGTGCGACCCGCAACCTCTGAAACAATCGCGGCAGCTTCTTGGTAGCTAAGAGCCTCACCGCCCGTTAGCGTATATTCTTTATTCCAGTGCCGATCATCGGTAAAGGCTTCAGCGGCTACTGCCGCGATGTCTCTAGTATCAATGAAACTGGTTTTAGCATCTCCAGCGGGGAGATAGATACCACCCATCGCCTTGATAGAGGGTAGGATAAAACCACCAGCGAAATTTTGTATAAACCAGTTAGGGCGCAGAATGGTATAGGCTATACCAGAATTGATAAGGTGTAATTCTGCTCTACGCAGGCCCAAATTTTCATCGGCCTGATCCACGCCCATCGCGGTCAGGAGAACGATGTGACCTACCCAGCCTTCTTGTTTGGCCCGTTCGATTAGGGCAATTAGGGTTTTATCCGCTTCAGGGTCGCCCGCTTTGGGTAGAAGGAAGAGGCGATCTGCTTTGGCGAGGGCCGGGCCATAGCTTTCCGGCTGGTCGTAGTCGAAGGCAACCGCCTCCACATTGGCATGGGCCTGATAGGTCTCAGGGTGACGAGTAGCTGCTTTGACGCTCTCGCCTTTTTCAGCCAAGAGGTTGACGAGGGTACGACCGATATTGCCGGTGGCACCAACGACCAGAATCTTCTTACTCATGAAAACTGTCCTTTCAAAATGACAATTCTAAAAAGGGTTTTATAGCTCAACCGCTTGGTTGCTATGTACTTTGATTTCCCGAAATCCCAATCTGATTCTTAATCATGAGATTGTGCGATTTAGCCAAAGGAGGCATACTTTGCGATTTTTACCACCTTTGGAATTATCACTAGTATAGTTATAGAAGCCTGACTTGTCAAGATTCAACGTTTTTAAACCTTCGGATGGCCTTGACAAAGGCAACACCTCTATCTAAAATAATTACAATTAGTAAGGAGAAAAAACTTATGAAAATAGGAATTTTAGGTGCGGGCAATATCGGCGGTAACTTAGGCCGACGTTGGGTGGCTGGAGGCCACGAGGTCTTGTTTGGTGTTCGAGACGCACATAACGCGAAAGTGCAGGCATTATTGGACGAAATTGGTTCCGATGCTTGTGCCGCAAACGTGGTAGATGCTTTTGATTATGGCGAAGTGGTGCTGCTGGCTCTCCCTTGGCAGGCCGTCCAAGAGACGCTGGAGCAGGCCGGAGATTTGTTGAAAGGCAAAATACTCATAGATGCCACTAACCGCCTCGGGGCGGTGGCACCGGGAAGCTTGCCTTCGGCAGCAGAAGATATTGCAAAGTGGGTTCCCGAGGCCAGAGTGGTTAAGGCTTTCAATTCGCTGGGGGCCGAACATCTCCTGAATACTCAGTTTGGTTCACAACAGGCCGATACCTTCATCTGTGGCGATGACGAAGCGGCTAAAGCGGTGGTGAAACAACTGGCCGAGGATATTGGGTTTGGGGTGATAGATGCGGGTTCACTCTCCAATGCCCACTTACTAGAATCGCTGGCGAAACTCTGGATTACCCTCTCGCGACGGGTAGGCCGGGAGATTGCCTTCAAATTGTTGCAACGTTAACATCCTCTTCACAGGCAGGGCGAGGGTGTATTGCATACACCCCTACCTCGGCCCCGGTGAAAAAGGCTCCACCAAAACCATTTGTAAGGCTGTTGCAAAGTCGTGATTTGACAAGACCGGAGGTATGTCAAGATCAACTAACGGCAACCAGTTGGAGCCAGTTGATTTTCACTTACCACTACCCTTGCCAGATTGGATAGCTCTCCGACTTTGCAACAGCCCTAAAACCAGTTGCCCAAGTGGTTGACAACTGCTCTAACTGGTGCTACAATCGGATAAGAGTTGATTGCTTGATCGAACGGTTAATTATAAAATAGGCGAAAAGATGGCGCGGACACCGATTTTTCACGAAGAAAAAAAAGCTCAAATAACCCAAGCAGCCCTAACGACTTTTTCGCGGTATGGCTACGAAGGTGCTACTAACAAGCTGATCGCTCAAGAGGTTGGAAAATTGATTGGGCAGGAAGGTAAGCCCATCAGTCCGGCTCTGATCTATCACTACTTTCCACAAGGCAAGAGTCAGCTTTTTGCGGAGTGCATTAATCAGTTTCCAACCTTGCAACAGTTTAGCCAACTTCTTATAGATAACCTAGAACAACCACCCGAACTCTTTTTGCGCTTGGTAGCCCGTACTTATAACGAGGTGCTGAAGACCGAAGGAGTTTTACCAATTCTAAGAATGGTCTTGAACGAAGCACCTCGCCAACCGGAGTTAGTTACAGCCTTGCAAGGCTTGATCGGGCCAAAATTGCTACTCCCCATGCTAGGTTATTTCGAGAAACAAATTCGGGCCGGTCATGTGCGGGCGATTAAACCTGACCAGATCGGAATGCAGCTTTTTGCCCCACTTGTTATGCGCCGTATTTTGCTCTCGATTTTTCCGGGTAGCACTCTGCCAATGGTAACAAACGACGATGATGAGTTTATTGAAACGATAGTCCAAACCATTTTACAGGGATTCTTTAACCATTAATTTTTTTGTCCGTATAATTAACCGTTCAATCAGTTAATTATATTTTTTAGAAATCAAAATTTGAAACCAATAAAACAAGAAGGAGATTAATCCTGTGAAAACTCCCTCGAAATATGCCATTGCTCTAACGGCTTCGCTGGGCCTCTTTATGGCAATACTGGACACCACCATAGTGAATGTAGGATTGGTGCCTATGTCGAAAGCCTTCAATACCGACCTCAATACGATGCAATGGGTACTGACGGGTTATCTACTGGCTCAAGCAGCGGTAATACCCGTCTCTGGCTATCTGGGTAATCGTTTTGGTCAGCGGCGGATTTTTATGCTGAGCCTAGGTTTCTTCACCTTTGGCTCATTACTCTGCGCCCTTTCTTCCAACGAAAGTTGGTTGATCGCCTTCCGGGTTATTCAAGGTTTAGGGGCTGGTGCGCTCTTCCCGCTAGGGCAGGCAATTGCCTTTGGTGCCTTTCCACCAGAGAAGCGAGCGTCGGCGGCCCCGATTGTAGGTGTTCCGATTTTGCTGGCTCCTGCCTTTGGCCCTACCATTGGTGGCCTGATTATTGACAATTGGGGCTGGGAGTATATGTTCTATATCAACGTGCCAGTTGGTCTGGTGACAATTTTGCTGGTTTGGTGGGTTCTACCAGCGGACGTAACCACTCAGGTGCGAGCAAAAGCCCGTTTTGATTATTTGGGCCTAATACTTTCAATGCTGGGTCTGTTGGCGATAGTTTACGCCTTTACTTTGGTTAGCGAGATTAAGCCTAATACGCAGAGTGCCTTTAACCCACGCGGCGAGTTATATGGCTGGGGCTATTGGTTGGTGTGGGCTTTAATTGGGGTAGGGCTGTTATTGTTGGCGATTTTTGCTTGGTACGAACTCAAGATTAGCAAAGACCCGGTGATAGACCTGAATCTCTTCAAGGATTATAATTTTAGCACCAGTAGCTTAGTAATCTGGTTTGCCATGATTGTGCTTTTCAGTAGTTTACTGCTCATCCCGGTCTTTTTACAGCAAGTACGTGTACCTCATCTATCGGCGTTAGATACAGGTTTGGCCTTAATGCCGCAAGGGATAGCCGCCTTTTTCGGAGTAGCTTTTGGCGCAAAGTTTTTTAGCAGGATAGGAGTACGCAATCTGGTTTTGATTGGCACACTAATCTTGTTGGCTAGTACGTGGCCTTTGATGAATCTTTCGCCAGAGACCGATGGTTCGGCTTTGCTACCTTGGTTACTTCTACGCGGTATCTCCTTTGGGATGATTGCCATCCCGGTACAAACGCTGGCAACTCAAAGGATCACTGGACCCGCCCTAGCTAAAGCTAATTCGCTCTTTAACATGATTCGCCAAATTGCCCAATCTACCGGCAACGCCCTAATTATCAGCCTCTTTGCTCAGCAGACCCTTCAACACGCCACCGAACTACGCGAGCAGGCTATGAAAGCTCTACCTGTGGGGACACTTCTAAATCCAAACAGCCCACAATTTTTGGCTATGCGTGAACAACTAGCCACAAAAGCTGGAACCACCGCTGTCAACGATGTCTTCACTGCTATGGCCTATGGTGCTTTGCTGATGCTAATACTGGCCTTAGCATTACCTAACCGAAAGAAGCAGGCCGAAGGTTTGACTGCTGGAAGTGACAGCCAAGCTAAGCTCGAGGCCGCTCTGATGGGCTAACCAAGAAGTCAACCCACTTTAGAAATGAGACATCTAGAACCGAAATTCAACCAACTTTTCAAGCAAGAAACAGGAGGTGTTCCCGTTCTAGATGTATCATAGCGTTAGTGGGCTGAATCCCTGCTAAAGCCGATTTGTTCTCTAGTGCGAAGGGTTGCGCCCAAACGTTCCACATCGTAGATTAGCCGTGTGGGGTCAACCAAGTGACCTAACATCCAGAGGCCCTGCTTTTGGATGGAGCCCTCCAGATATTGCAACAGACAAGCCGCCACCGGAATAACCGTAAACATATAGCCGTCCTTGTGGGTCAGGATTATTTCGAGGTCTTTGGCTTTACCGTCTTTTTCGCCGTGTGCCTCCACTTTCAAAGCCACGCCGTAAGGGGGAGCCTTCAGCAGTTTATAGCTCCAATACAAGAGCTTGCCCAAGGGTTTAACCGCTCGTTTCGGCCAGAATTTCAAGCCCAACATAATCAAAGGAAATAACCCCCAACTGGCAACTAGGTTGGTGTCGGCGATATAAAAACCCGTTTCGCGCAGGGTAGGAATTATCTCCGGCAGGGCTACCATCTCTTCCAAGAGCATTGGCGCACAGTAACGCTTGCCAAATTCAGGGCCGAAATCAGTGCGATACATATCCCGCATAGTTGTACTACTTGCCTCGCGCCAACCCCCCTCTTTAAAGATATAAGAATCGTAATTCTTAAATTCTTCTACAAATTCATAGAGCGTATCCATAGATTTAGGCAAGGTTCCACCTAAATTGACCACGCTACTAGCGACGGCCTGGTCCATACAATCAAAGAAGGTTGCGGCATAGCGTACTAGTGCGGCAGGCATACCCGGATGAAAACCTGCCTCGGTAATAAAGCAACGCCCGGCCTGTTCAATATCATCCTTCCACGCCCGTAGTGTCTCCAGCTTCTCTCTGGAATATTGTACATCCAAGTAGTCCACCCCGATTGCTAAGGCGGCGGTTATAACTTCTTTGGCGTAATTAGTCGTACCAGAAGCCACCACCACAAAATCTACGCCCTGAAAAGCTTGTTTCAAACTCTCCACGTTGGCGGCATCGGCTACAAGGCCCGTCACTCTCTTTTCGTTAGGCTCAAAGGGGATATTTAAATGATAGGCCGAGTTTTCGGCTTTCTTTCGGTTGCGTCCGGCCAAAATCAACCGCGCATTGGTCTCTTGCAATAGTAAGTGGGCCAAAGCCAGTCCCGTGTTACCGTATCCCCCTAGAATTAAAATTGTTTTTTGGCTCATAAACCTTCCTTTGGAATTATGGCTTAAATAAAAATGGCTAAACTAGGTAGCACTACAACCACACTTGGGGACAACGAAATCTCCATTTGAAGCTAAGTGTTGTTATAGTACTAATTTTAACTTTGTTAACTATATAACAGAGTTAAAAAGGGCAAAAATCCGGTAAAACTTTTCAAGCTTTGTCTCCTTATGGTGGTATAACCTGAATTAAAGATGATGTGCGAAGGCTACCCAATGGGCCGTCTCGTGACGCTTGAGTAATTTCAAACCAGCCGCTTCAAAAGCGGCGGCTACTTCATCACCCTTTTTCCGGGCGATACCGCTACTAATTAGTAAACCACCCGGTCGCAGGGCTCCCACCAAAGCATCGGCCAAACTAACCAAGACGTGAGCAAAAGTATTACAGACAATTGCATCAAAAGGTAACACCTGCTCCAAAATAGCCGGAGGCTGCTGAGCCTCTTCCTCAAAGGAATAGACCAGCGTTTCACTCTTCTTCCGTACCGCCAGTGACCCTGCCTCCACTACTATTTGATCACTCACTCCATTGCGCGAAATATTTTCGCGAGCCGCCTCTAACGCTGGTGGATAGGCATCGAGGGCCAGGGTATAGCCAATCCCCATCCGGGCCGCTACAATGGCAAGAATACCACTGCCCGTTCCCAAATCCAACATTTTTTTATGTTCGGCTGGCTCTAAAAACTCTTCCATCAATTCTAGGGCTAAAGTAGTGGTAGGATGTGGACCATCTAAGCCGATAGCAAAAATATCCAGCGAGGGGGCAATTTCAACTACTATTTCACCCGGCGCAGGGCTATAGCTTTGACCAGAGGGCATTAGCACAATCTTTTGGCCTATTCGGTAGAGCGTCACCTTATCCCAAAGTTTGGCCCAATATTTGTTACTCCGCTCCACCACAAAGACCTCTCCGATAGGACGCAACGTGTTTAGTTCAGCCAGCTTGGCCGAAACTTCCTTTATATTAGCATCGGCTCGCTCATTGACCGGGAGATAAGTCCGCACAATTGCCGGGGCACTTTCATCAATGTTTTTTCCGTCGCTGCTTGGACGTTCTACCACTAGGCGTTGTTGGTAGCCGTAGCGAATAAACAAGCGACTGACATAATCCAGCAAATCAGGATCAACCTGAAGGCTTATTTCCAGCCATTTTGAACCCGCTTCGCCTACCTGCTCATTTAATATTCCGGTTAACATGGCCTGAACATTAGCCAAGTACCACCAACCCGCTTCCTCGGCTGGCGCAAGGTCATAGAGGGCCAATCTAATAAAATCTTCTTTGGAGGGTTCCTGAAGTTGAAGAGGTAGGTAAAATTTCTCTAAATAGGGCTCCTGCTGGATTAGGCTAATCAGGGGTAGGTGTAGCAAGGGGGATTGGAATGGCGGAAGGTCAGCCAACTTATCATTAATCAGAAAGCCCACTAGCCGGGCCTTCTCTCGCGCTTCATCCAACTCAAAGAAGCAGAGGCCGTTTATATCGGTGAGTTCATTTCCGGCGACAAACCCGCCAAAGAGAATATTTTGCTCCGCCTTTCTAACCAAAGTTTCCAGAAACGCTAGGTCAGGTTCGGTTACGAGCCGTTTTTCCAAAATATGCGGTGCTGCGTCCCGTTCTAAATAGACCGTCAACTCCTGAAAGTAGCACCAATTCAGTACGGTTACGCGCACATTCTCAATATATTGTTGTGGTACTTGGTGAAAAGCGAAAAACATTTGTAATTCTCCTGTATCGGTTAATTGGGATTAGATTAATCGGGATTAGAAATCCCTCCTACAAGTTTGGTAAATTGGGATTAGAAATCCCT
>JACAUC010000276.1 GCA_013390945.1 Candidatus Chloroheliaceae bacterium | reverse complement strand
TTATGCGGTGTCGCCGCTTGATATTGAGCGTTGAAATCACTAGATTCGAGACTTTCTAGCAATTGCGCTCGACGGTCTGCTGCTTTAGCAGCCTGTAGGTCATCCCTAAAGAGAATTTGGGGTTCATTTGTAGGATGGGTTTTATTGTTCTTAACCCAAAGCGAAATAGCGACTCCCTGTTGAATACCTGATGAAAAGCCTTTTATGGCAAAAATAGTTTCACTGGTTTTGCCGTCCGGTGCATATTCGGAGATTTTCCGGTTGCCGTGCAGATTCTCTATCCAAAAGTGATTGAAGGATTTTTGAAGATGTTGGCGTAATACTACGAAAGAGGGATCGCTTATCCAAGAGTGGTTAGAGATAAAACAGACTACCCCACTACCAGTTTGTTCAGCAATGCGGCGTTCGGCCACACGGAAGAAACGTACATAAAGATCATCTAGATTAAACTTCTTGATACCCCATTCACTAATTAGACCCTTCTTGTAGGGTTCCACTAGGTTTTCCTCGTCTTTGGGGCTAACCCCGGCAAAAGCGTTGTAAGGCGGATTGCCTAAAATCACCAAAATAGGTACTTCACGTTTGATCTGTCGGGCGGAATCGCGCTCGTCCCAAAACTCTTCGATACCTTTGAGCTTGCCTTGCACTAGTTTTTCTTTAGCCTCGTCCAATGGTTCCCAACCTGTCAGGGCGTTGGTAAGGTAGACACCTACTCTTTCACCACCGTCGTTTGCTAAGGGGGCTCCTAGACTTTGCAAAAGTAGATTGAGTTGCAGATGGGCTATTACAAAAGGGGCAGGGATAATTTCAAACCCGAAAATGCGAGATAGCGCGGCTTGTTTAAGGTCGCTACCACCTAAAGCATCACCCCCGGCGGCTTTGAGGTTTTGGTCTATTTTCCGCAAGACTTCTACCAGAAAAGAGCCAGTACCCGTACAAGGGTCTAAAACATAGACATTGGGATCGGCTAATCCGTTTTCTAAACCCAATTCTTCCTTCAAGACGGTATCTATTCTGGCTACCATATATTTTACAATTTCCGGTGGGGTGTACCAAACCCCAAGTTCTTTCCGCAAAGCCGGGTCAAATTCTTCTAGGAAAGGCTCATAGAAATATTGAACCGCTTGACTTTCCTCAAATTTGGAGAAGAACGTCGCCCGATTGACCCGATTAAGGGCCGCACCTGTCCAATCCAACACCTCCTTTAGTTGTAGTGGCCCTACTTTGCTGGGTGTAACGACACGTTCAAACAAGGCACTAATCATGGGGACGTGCAATAGCCAAATCGCTTCTTTCCAACTAAAGCGGGCATATTTATCGGTGAGAGGTGTTTGCTTGCACCAGATTACCCACGCTGAGAAGATACCATAGAAGAGGGTCTGAATCAGGGTAGAGCGAAAGAAATGATCGCCGCGCTTACCCTCAAATTTGATACCTAGGGCGATTTCTAGTTGTTCGCGTAATTCATCTAAGGCCGCTAAATCGGATACCTTTTCTACCCGATCTTTAGCATCCCGCGCGTAGGAGGCTAGGTACCAAGCCAAGACTTGTGGCGAGTCAATGGCGGCGGGACGTAACATCGCTCTTTTCAAGTATTCGATAAAGCGGTCGCCCTGTTCTTGGGCGGCTTGTTTGGGTGAATTATGCCAGAAAGTAGCCTCACTTTGCGCCAAGTGATAGGTTTCTACTTCTACCGCTTCATTTTCCGTTTCATTTGGAATCACCAGCAAAAAGTCGCGGTAGTTGGTGACAAGCACTTGCCTATATTTCTTGAGATATTTACTTACCTGTGGGCTATGGGCAACTATTTTGACATCCTCGGAGGTACCCTTAACTTCCAATACGCCGCGCGAAGGTAATAGCCCGGCTTGTAGTACATTATTGGTATCTGAAAATTTGAAGAGTTGGTCGGCGGTAAAGAGGGCAAAATCAGGAATCCCAGCCCCTTTATTTTGAGGATGTAAAATACAACGCACCTTTGGTTTTAGCTCTTTTCCCACCTCATTGAGTAGGTTGTAGAGGGCTGGATAATAAGAGGTCTCTTTAACGGCAGCCCCGGTACTGTGAATAGTGTTGATTTCGTGTAGGTACTTTTCCAAAAGGTGCATACAGCTCATCTTTCTAGTGATAAGCCTTAAAGAGTTGCTCGTACTGAACCGGAATACGACCTTGAATAAGGGTGCCTGTCTCACGGTGTTCTTCGTGATCCACTTGGCCTTTTTTGTGGAAGAAGGCCACCAGTTCGTTTTGGGCGTAGGGTATGTTCAAGCTAACCTTCACCATATCCCGGTCAAGAGCCTCCTCAATTCGTTTTAGCAACAGGTCGAGACCTAGCCCGTTCTGAGCCGAAATCGGCACATATTCAGGGGGCAGGTTAAACTGTTCGCTAATCCGCTCACTCAGCGATTGAGTGGGTTTAGCCTCCTCGGTGGGTAGTTCCTCTTTCTCAATTAAGAGATCAATCTTATTCAGCACAATCAGGCGAGGTCGCTGGTCGGCTTCCAACTCCTTCAAGACCTTTTCTACTGTTTCGCTCTGTTCTTGGGCATTGGGATGAGTGAAGTCCACCACATGTAGCAACAAGTCAGCCTCGTTTACCTCTTCCAAAGTAGAGCGGAAAGCTTCCACCAGTCCTGTTGGTAGCCGCTGGATAAAGCCTACTGTATCGGTCAGCAAAACTTCACGTCCACCGGGTAGCCTAATACGGCGAGTAGTGGGGTCGAGGGTAGCAAAGAGCTTATCTTCGGCCAATACCCCGGCATTGGAGAGTTTGTTGAGTAGGGTAGATTTACCAGAGTTGGTATAACCCACCAGTGAAATCACCGGGATACCCTCGGCTTTGCGCCGTTGTCGGTAAAGTTCGCGGTGGCGGTGAACCTGTTTCAACTCCTCTTTCAAATGGCTAATTCGCTCCCGGCTACTTCGGCGGTCAATTTCCAACTGCGTTTCACCGGGGCCTCTCAAGCCCACGCCACCCATCGTTTGGCGCGAAAGGTGCGTCCATAGGCGGGTTAAGCGGGGCAGGCGATATTCAAGTTGGGCCAATTCCACTTGCAAGCGTCCTTCGTGGGTACGCGCCCGTTTCGCAAAAATATCCAGAATCAGACCAGTGCGGTCAATCACCTTTACCTCAAGGGCGGCTTCTAGTTCACGCAAATGGGTTGGTGAAAGTTCCACATCAAAAAGAATTGTATCCAATTCTAGGTCGCGCCGCATCTCCTTCAACTCCGCCAACTTACCTTTGCCGATCAGGTAGGCAGAATTGGGCGTATCAATGTTCTGGTGAGTCCGCCCCACTACCATAACTCCGGCAGTATCACAAAGCTGTTCCAGTTCATTCAACGAGTCCTCTACCTCGAACAAATCCCCATAACGCCCTACTCCAACCACCAAGCCACGTTCACGAGGCGCAGTAGTGGGATGAACCGCCAAACGAGGTCGTTTACTTTTAGGGGCTAAATTTTCGTCGGAATTTTCTGGTTCAACGGACGAATCGCCCTCTTGAAGCAGATCTGGAGTGGGGTAATTATTCTCATTAGGGGTAGTCTTAAAATCAGTAGTGGCTAAATTTCTAAAATCTTTAATACGTTTGGAAGTGACCGTAGGCATCCTCCTAAATTCCCCGCCACTTTTGGCAGGCTAAAGTTCTTTTTAATTAGATTTAATTAGATTTGCTATAAGCCCCTTGCCCACTAATCAGCTTAGGGTTAGCATCCTTTTCCATATTCATTATAGCATAATCTCTTCCACCAACCCTCCATTCCACACTTTGCGCTCCTCACTAGCCTTATGTTTTAAGAAGCTAACTTCATCATAGCGTAGGTTCGTTAAAACGTATCATCGCAATAAATCGTGGTAGGGGCGTATTGCATACGCCCAAAATGAGGCGGGTTTATTCAATAAACCCCTACCGATTGAGACGATACATTTTAACATCACGATACTCTTGCGATAACTAACCACTGCCCACTAAAATTTGTTGTATAATTCGTCAGTAAGTTGGGCAGAAAGTTAAAATCATAGCGAGGAGACGAAAGAAGATGGCGGGTGAGCAGGTGAAGCGATTGGTTTTAATTGATGGCTATGGTCTGATCTTCCGGGCCTACCATGCCCTGCCCGTAACGATTGCTACCTCCAAGGGCGAAATCACCAACGCTACCTATGGCTTTACGGCTATGTTGCTAGAAGTAATACGGCGTGAAACCCCCGATTATGTGGTTATGACCTTTGATCGAGGCCGCACTTTTCGCCACGATGAATTTGTGGCATACAAGGCCAACCGAAGTGAAATGCCCGAAGATTTACGCGGTCAGCTTGTCCGGATTCGCGAGGTAGTCGAAACTTTAGGAATCGACATTTATGAGCAAGAGGGTTTTGAGGCTGACGACGTGATTGGTACCTTGGCCCGACAAGCCGCCCAGCATGGCCTCGACTCGCTAATCGTTACAGGCGATAACGACTTGTTGCAACTGGTGGATGACAAGACTAGGGCAGTGCTACCGGGCGCAGGCCCACGCGCCCGCTTCCAAGATACCCGCTATTTTGACGTGGAGGCGGTGCAGCAACGCTTTGGGTTTAAACCGGAGTTTGTACCAGATTACAAGGCTATTATCGGCGACAAGAGCGACAATATTCCCAATATTCCCGGCCTCGGCGAAAAAACCGCCACCAACCTGATTACCCAGTTTGGTCATATTGAAAACCTCTTTGACCATATAGAGGAGGTAAAGCCGCCCAAAACCCAAGCCGCCCTCAAAAACTACCGCGAGCAGTGCTTCCAAAGCAAACACTTGACCACCATTGTCACCACCGTCCCAGTCGAGCTTGATCTGGAAAAAGCCAAAGCGCATCAGATTGATCGGGCGCGAATAGTCGAACTCTTTCGTGAACTGGAATTTAATAGCCTCGTTGGAAAAATAGATCAATTACCCGGCTCCCCACCGCCGTCACCGCCGCCTACCCCAAAAGTAGCCAAACCCAACAAGTTTGGACAACTCTCGATGTTTGACCAGCGTGAAGCGACCACTGAGACGACCACTAACGAAGAAGTAAAGTCCCTACCCAACGGGGTTAAATATACCGCCCTCAGAAGCTTAGAGGAAGTAAAGAAACTAGTGGCTCGTCTCTACGAGACCGGACGCTTTGCCTTTGATACCGAGACCAACAGCCTTAGTCAAGTAGGAGCCACGCTGGTAGGTCTTTCTATTTCACCCGCACCCGAAGAATCCTATTATCTGCCTTTCCGCCATAGCCCCAACGGAATTTTGGAACCGGGGCAACTGGAGTGGGCAGCGGTAGCCGAACTATTGCGTCCACCTTTCGCCGATGAAAAGCTGGAGAAGATTGCCCACCACGCTAAATTTGATTTAGCGATCCTCTATCGGCATGGTCTGAATATCGCCCGGATTAACTTTGACGTGATGTTGGCCGCTCAAATGTTGGGCATAAATAAGGTGGGATTAAAAGATTTAGCCTTCAATCGGCTAGGTCAAGAGATGACCCACATCGAAACCTTAATTGGGAGCGGCAAGCAACAGATTACGATGGAGCAGGTGAGCCTCGATAAAGTAATGCCCTACGCTTGCGCCGATGCTGACCTGACTCTGCGATTGGCTGATAATCTCAGGCCAGACTTGGAAGAGACCGGACTATGGAACCTTTTCAGCGAAGTAGAGTTACCCCTTATCCCCGTCCTTTGTATGATGGAGTTGAGTGGCGTGGCGGTAGCAGTAGAGCGGTTGGGTGAAATTTCCCGCTATCTGACCAGAGAGCTGGCCGCACTGGAAGAAGAGATTTACAAAATTGCCGGAGGTGAGTTTAATATCAATTCCCCCGATCAACTTGGTACAGTTCTCTTTGGCAAGCTAGGGATGCAGAGCGGTAAAAAGACCTCCACCAAGAAATATTCCACCAGTAAGGAAGTGTTGGAAGCGTTGCGGGAACAGCACCCTGTCGTTGGGCAAGTCTTGGAATATCGCCAGCTTGGGAAGCTCAAATCAACTTATGTGGATAGCCTACCTTTGCTAGTTAATCCCAACACTGGACGTATTCATACCTCGTTCCACCAAATCGGCTCCAGTACAGGCCGTATTTCCAGCAACGATCCTAATCTGCAAAATATTCCCATTCGCAGCGATATTGGGCGAGAAGTACGTAAGGCTTTTGTGGCCGATAACGCTTCCGCCCACCATCTGTTTGAGGAAAAGAGCCTGCTCTTGGCTGCCGACTATTCCCAGATTGAGTTGCGCCTACTGGCCCACCTGACCGATGACCCTCGTCTACTGGATGCCTTCCACCATGACCGCGACATTCATGCGGCCACCGCCGCCGATGTTTTTGGGGTAGCACTGGAACAAGTAACCCCTAATATGCGTCGTATGGCAAAGACGATTAACTTTGGCATTATCTATGGCCTGAGCGCCCATGGTCTTGCCACCCGCACCGAAATGGGCTATAAAGAAGCCGCCGAGTTTATCAAACATTACAACGAACGCTATCCTAACATAAAAACCTACTTGGACAAAACCCCCGATGAGGCCCGTCAAAAGGGCTACGTCCAGACCCTCTTTGGTCGTCGTCGCTATATGGCCGATCTCAAAATCTCCAATAGTGTTCTACGGCAGGAAGCCGAGCGGCAGGCTATCAATATGCCTGTTCAGGGTACTGCCGCCGACATTGTGAAGATGGCGATGAATAAAATCTATCAAGAGCTACAAGCCAAAAAGTTTAAGAGCAAATTATTGCTCCAAGTCCACGACGAACTGGTCTTTGAACTACCCGAAAGTGAACTCTCTGCTCTAGCTGAAATGGTACGCCGTCTTATGGAAAACGTCGTTACCCTAAACGTTCCGCTTAAAGCCGATCTAAAGGTAGGCCAAAATTGGGGCGAAATGACCCCCTTATAATGTGCAAAAAGGAGTTTTTGGAAATGATGCAGGAAGAACTTAGCCAGGTAGCCCAACGTTATGGGGTAAGTTACGGTGCCATTGAGACCCTATGGCGAGCGTTACAGAGGGGAGGCGGCAGATTGGCCCAATTCGATCATCCAGAGTTAGGCGGAATGGGTCAGTGGATGCCGGGTATGGTCATGGTGAGCGATATGTTTAACCAAGCACTTAAAGCTCGCGTGGATAGCCTCTGTACTGAATTGATGCAATTGATGACCAAAGAAGCCAACGCCACTGCCCGACGTACCCCTCAGACCGACGTTCCCGGCCCTATCCCTATGACGATGCCGGGACTCACTTGGAACAATCTGGCACGTTGGTGGCCTGAACATCTCGGTACGCCTAGTTCTACGGGTGGTCAAAATGATCTACAATATGCCTACTTTCCTACCACCAACCGATTGGCGATCAAATGGCGCGGCACAATGACCCTCTACGACACGACAGGCTACAACATCAATAGTGTTTCCCAACAGCAGCAGCAAGGACATTCGATTGTAGTCTTCAGTAGCACCCAACAACCGGGTTCTATCGCCGTAACCAATCTCAAGATTATTGCTACTTTTGAGGATTAAGCATAAATCATTTATTTTAGCTTTTAAATCGGGATTAGAAATCCCTCCTACAATTAGACGGTAATCGGGATTAGAAATCCCTCCTACAATTAGACGGTAATCGGGATTAGAAATCCC
>JACAUC010000275.1 GCA_013390945.1 Candidatus Chloroheliaceae bacterium | reverse complement strand
ATAGTTTTCCATAACCACATTCTAGTCGGAAAGCCCAAATCTTGTAGGATGCTGCGTAACCTGGGTTCCGTCAGTTGATTTTCACATACCACCCAACTTGTCAGATTAGGACTTTACATCAGCCCTATATTTTCGGGTTAAAATCAGGAGTAAAGCAGAGGGATGTGCTAAAATAGTAAGGTGTTTATTAAAACAAAGTGGTGGTTACAAATAATCACACACTGTATTTGGAAAGAGTTTTATGGAACCGATTGAAGAGTTAGCAGCGAAGGTCAGTGCTATTGCAGCAGTAGCACAAACGGGATTGGCTTGGAGTGAACAACTTTACGAGCGGGAACGTTATGGGCGCATCTTGGAACTAGCGGCAGAAATGGCAAACATCCTGACCGGAGAAGTAGAATTACCCTCTAATTTACTGGCTAACCAACTAAAAGAGGGATGGATGGCCCTAGTAACACCGGGTGTAGCAGGATATGTCACTCCCAAAATCAGCACCGGAGCAATGTGCTTCGATAGCGAAGGCCGCCTACTTTTGGGCAAACGAAGCGATAACGGAAATTGGTTTATGCCTACCGGGTGGCAGGAGGTTGGCCTCACCCCAGCTCAAAATGTGGTTAAAGAGGTAAAGGAAGAGACCGGAATTGATTGCCGTCCTCTGCGGTTGATTGCAGTTCGTGACACCCGTTTACAGCGGTCTTCCAATCCTGCCATTCATAATATTGCCCTAACTTTCCTATGCGAAGCCCTGACCACCGAAATTAACCTACACCCATTAGAAACCCTCGAAGCAGGTTTCTTTACCGAACCAGAAGCAACTCAGATAGTACCGAGCCGAGTCCTGCCCCTAATCGAGCAAGCCTTTGCTGCTTGGCGTGGCGAACTAAACGAAACCTATTTTGACCATTTCACGGTTTAACCAACTGTGGAAAGCAGCGTAGCCTAAGCCCCGTCCGGTGATCCTTATGTGGGAAACGGCTCCGCCCGGTGATAATGTATTTCCGAAAGAGCGCGAAGACGTTCGGCACTACTTTCGGCGGTAATATCACGTTGGGCATTACCGAGCATTTCATAGCCCACCATAAACTTGCGAACGGTGGCCGAACGTAACAAGGGCGGGTAAAAGTGAGCATGGAGGTGTTGGGCCGGATATAGTTCGCCAGTGGTAGGTGTTTGGTGAAAGCCCATCGAATAGGGAAAGCTTACTTCAAATAAATTGTCGTAGCGCGTAGTCAGCCGTTTAAGGATGTCAGCGAGAGTTTCTTGCTGGTTGGAGTTTAAATCCGAAAGTGAACCAAGGTGAGATTTGCTAATTATTAGCGTTTCAAAGGGCCAAATAGCCCAAAACGGCACTACTACCAACCATTCGCTATTTTGGCAAACTATCCTCGAACCGTCGCGCATCTCTAGGGACGTATAATCGCAAAGCAAGCAATTTCCATGGGTAGAAAGGTAATCGGCTTGGGCCAACAATTCTTTGGTGGGCTCATTGGGAATAGTCTCTTGTCCCCAAATTTGACAATGAGGGTGGTTATTGCTGGCTCCCATCGCCGCTCCTCGGTTCTCGAAAATCTGGACATAGCCAACATTGGGCAAGTCTCCTAATTGGCGAGATTGTTCCGTCCAAGCATGTACCACGCGGGTAAGGTCGGCGGTTTCCATCAGGGCGAGGGTGAGATCATGACGCGGTGAGAAGCAGATTACCCGCGCAATACCATATTCACTGACCGCCAGCAGCAGGTTTTGCTCCTCAAATTTAGCTGGAGGAGTATCAGGAAGTAGAGCCGGATAATCGTTGTCAAAGATAAAAATTGAGTCGTAGGCCGGATTTTGTTTGCCCCCGGCCCGTTCATTGCCGGGACAGAGGTAACAGGCTGGATCATAAGTCGGTTTCTCTTCTTCCACCCTCTTTTCCACCTCTCCTTGCCAAGGTCGTTTGAGACGTTGCGGAGAAACGATTAGCCATTCCCGAATTAAAGGGTTAAACCGACGATGAGGATGCTTGAAAAGATCATTTCCGCTATTCGGCTCGCTTATCACTTTATCCTCCAAACTTAACTTTTTGTCCAAACGTCAAACCTCTTAATAGGTAGGGATAAATTCGATCCTCTAAATTCCGCTCCGAGAAAGCAGAAGCGTCAACCGATTAGGAAGACTATCTGCAAAGGCAGCGTGAACCAAGGCAAATTTGTCTCTTCATCGTGTTACTCCTGTAGCCAACCACGTGCGGTCAGGGTGTTGATAGCAAGACGACCCAACAAGACCTCATAAGGTGTTCCAGCGTTTTCAGGATGATACTCGAAACGGGAACGCTCGAAATATTGAATGGTCAACCCGGACACCGGATCGAGATAGGATTCACTGATAGGATAGCCAAATAGAGCGAGGGCTTCTCGCGTGGATACGCCGGAGTCACCAAATTCTAGGCCGTGACTGCGCCAGTAAGCATAGAATTTGCCACAGAGTGAATGTCCCACTGCCGCGAAGAAAGTACAATCGGTGCTAACGCGGGTCGCGTTGACCGGGGCAAACGGGGCAGTAGTGGTTAAACCTAGGTGGTTGGCTTCGGCCTTACCGAGCAAGCCCAGCAATATTTCGTAGAGCGTACCAGCGTTTTCGGGGTGATACTCGAAGCGTTGCCGTTCTAAATATTGCACGGTGTAATTCTTACTATCGTCCGGGTTGGTTTCCATCAGTTGCTCGGTAAAAGGAAAACCAAAGACTGCCAGCCCGCCATTATGATCCCAGTAATCCTTGAAACGGTCTTTCAAATAATGCTTCGATTCTCTAAAGTAATAGCTAGTCGGGTCAGAATTAGTTGGGGCAGAACGTGCCGCCGTTGGTAAAGCTTCGCTTAGCGGAATAGAGGCAAGGGTAATCGGCCCATTTTGGTCTTGGTCTTTTTTCTCCAGCCAGAAGAGCCTTTCGCCTCCATAGACCAACCCCCCACTAAAGTCAAAATTTCTAATACGTTCAGTCGAAACCGCTTCAAAAAGGCTGTCAGTAGCCAAGTCGTAACCCATTATAGTAGGGCTAGGGTAAGCGGTGGTCTTCCAGAAGAGGTAAGGTTCCTTGAAAGCAATCGCACGGGTTCCGGTAAATTGATCTTTAAACTGATGCAAAACTTTTTCGCTTTCAAGGTCATAAATGGTAAGTGGGATGGCCTGAAGGTCAGCGTAGATCAGGGTGTTGCCGCTCCCCGTCCAACTGATAGTGCAAGCGGCTGGAATCGGAGTATTTGCCAACTTTTTATATTCTGTCGTGCCTATTTTCTGGATATAGAGCCTACAATCAATATCGCGGCTATAGCTGTTAATGGTTTGCCAGACTACATGCTGACCCACCACACTAAAATTGAGCAAGGCATTGTATTGTGCTACGAAAACCTGCGGCAAAACTACAAAAGGTTCTCCCAAGGGGCTAATATCCCGGCCCATCACGCTATAGTTGTTACCCTGAACAACCAGCCAATGAACCCGCGTTCCGCTAAGATGCGCTGAGCCGACCAAATTCTGTTTCGGTGGTACGACCACAAACTCCTGACCGCTTTCTAAATCTTTGCCCCGAATAGTCATTGGGGAAGTGTAATCTACCCAGATCACAAAATTACCAGATACTTCAGGATGACCTTGAGCAGCCGGGCCACCCGCAATCAAAAATTCTTGGCCCGTTTTCAGCTTCAAGCCATAAATATCAGGGTCTTTATGGTTAGTATCTCCTGCTTTGTAACCCGTCCAAACCAGCGTCTCACCATCAGAATAAATCTCAGTTTGTTCCGCAGTAGAAGAAGTTTGCAAGAAAGGAGAAGCATATGCCGCTTCGGGCTGAAAATTCACTAGGAATAAGGCTACAATTAAGGGCAACCATAGAGCTTGATGTTTCAAGTTAGTATTAAGCATAGAGGACTCTCCTTATTGGTTTCGCTGACCAGTAGCCTGTCCAACCAAGCGGTAGTTGGATTAGTACAATTTTTCGCTTAGTCTCATCTTCTCATTAAGTGGGTAATACCCAGCATAATAAAGGGCGCTAAACTCCCATCGCATAGTTCGGTCTAGGTCTATTATGCCGGGGATGTGATCGTTTCCTGGCACTAGCGGTATTTTGTTTTCTAGCGCATTTAATTCTTCAAGTGTTATGCTACTTCTCGATTCTATACATCCCAACATTGCTTCATGCCACTCCTGATACTCCTTTGAGTCCCTGTCTTTAATTTGCTCCCCATGGTACTCTAAATAGACTCTTTGCCCTACTTCTAATTCCCCGCTCCCCTGTAGTATCCATTTTTGTCTATTTTCATCGAAGTGTATCGGATAACCCCGAAGCCTACTTTTATTATCCTCAAAAGCACCACTATCCGATTTAGCCACTACTTGAGCAGTCTGCTCTGCAACCGCCGTCTCCCTACGATTAATGGGGTGAATAGATTTTGCACCCTTGAAAACCTGCTTAGTCTTAGCTCTGTTCTTCTTTGACATCTGATTACTGACCATCCTTATGGGAAGTTAATTCGTTACCACCCCTTAGGCAAGGTTCATACCGGCTTTACACGCAGACTGGTCTTTAGGATGGTACTCATTGGTGGCTTGACCGGAAATTTATTTCCGGTTGGACTACCCGAATTGTAAAGCGAAGGTTCCCGATTTTGAACCTTGCCTTAGCAGGGAAGTTTCCAAATCTAAATTAGATTGAATTGTAAGAGGGAAGTTCTACCATGTCAAGATAATGCTCTAGGCAAGTAAACCAACCGTTTGCAACACCCACGCGCCCGTAATATAATAAACTTTCGACCTACTCTTGTAGCAGGTCAATTTATTTAGAAGGGAAGCGAGAAAAATGGCAAGTGATAAAAATACCAGCACTAGTAAAATTAGCAAAGAGGCGGTCGCTGGAGATAGTGGCAGCGTTAAAATCAAAGAAGTAGCCAGCAACCGCAAAGCTTACCACGATTATTTTATTGACGAAACGATTGAGGCAGGCTTAGTGCTAACCGGAACAGAGATTAAATCGGTGCGAGACGGTAGGGTAAATTTACGCGACGCTTTTGCTAAGGTCGAAAATGGCGAGGCGTGGCTCTGGAATGCTCATATCTCGGCCTACGATCATGCAGGGCGTTATTTCAACCATACGCCAACCCGTTCCCGCAAACTGCTTCTACATAAAGATGAAATTCGGCGACTGGCAATGAAGAGTCAGGCGAAAGGTCTTACCCTCGTGCCACTTCGGATGTATCTAAAAAAGGGCCGGGCTAAAGTAGAAGTGGGCCTAGCACGAGGCAAAAAACTTTACGACAAGCGCGAAGCACTGGCCGAACGCGAGGCGAATCGCGAAATCGAGCGAGTAGTTAAGGATTCGATGCGCTGAAACAATTCTGACAGAATCCTGTAAAATCGCTAAAAACGTAATGTAATTCGTAATGTTCTTCTGCTATATTTATCTCAGATCAATCAAGCGAACAGCACCGAACGATCTAAATGATCTTATTTTATCAACTTAGTAATAACGCAAAACCTTACGTTCTGGTCTTTGTTACGTCACAGTTCAATCTAGTTTAGTCTTAGTAATAAGCTGTACTACAATTTTAGCGGTTTCAAAGTAATCGTGGAAATGTCCTAGTTTAGTCTTAGCATAACTATTCAACATACTTATAAAACATTTCTAGCATTGCGTTTTAGTATGCTTACGGTACAATTCCGGCATTACATTTTAGTAATTATAAAACATTTCTAGCACTAAGCCTTAGTATACTTATGGTACAATTATAGCACTATGTCTTACACTACGTCTTAGCTTACTTGTAGCACAACATCGTAGCACATTATTATTATGATCGTATCACTTAATACAACAAAGTCATGATACAATTCTGGCATTAGGTCTTAGCATATCGTTAACATGATCGCAGTACAAAGCTTTATCACAATTTTTAACACGATTACATCTAACGTCTTTACATCATCGCTCTAACGTCTCAGTCCGTCTGGGTAATAACCTTGACATCATTACGGCATTATCTCTATCGCATTACTACGTCTTAGCCTATTGTGTGGTGGTTGAAATTTCAATCACCACACAAGTTTTTTTAAACCGTTAGCGAATAAGCTATCAACCTAAACCTCTCTTTGTTTACGTAGCTTTCACCTATCTTAACCTCTTCCCTTGCCTCTTAGACTTACACACTCTAATAGATCTGCTAAAATAACCTAGGTCAATGGCGGTTGGCTTTATCATTCTTTACTAACCTAAAAACACCGTCTACATAACCATTAGATTATAGGAAATCATCTATGAGCTTCTACGAAAGTTTAAAGACCGCTATTACTAACCTCCTTTCCAATAAACTACGTTCTCTTTTGACGGTTTTAGGCATTGTTATCGGTGTTACCGCCGTCATCGTTTTGCAATCGCTGGGCGAGGGGGTTATTGGTATCTTTACGGACAACCTCGCGAAGCAAGGGAGCAACATCGCCCTAATCACCCCTAATACTCAGACGGTACGCGGAATGGATACTGGCAGCACTAATAGAAACCTAACTTACGAAGATGCTTTGGCTCTAACCAGTAAGAATGAGGTACCCAGTGCGCTGGCGGTAGAACCCGAAATTAGTACCCGGACAGTGGTAGTGTACGGTAGCACTAATAGTGTCGTCAGTACTATCGGGACAAACGAACTCTTTCCAGAGGTACGCAGTGCCGAAGTACAAGAGGGCAATTGGTTTAGCACCGACGACCTAACCGCCGAACGTACTGTGGCAGTAGTAGGGCCAATACTGGCGACCGATTTGTTTGGCTCAGAGGTTAGTCCGATAGGTCAAAAGATCAATATCAACCGCAATTCTTTTACCGTGATTGGAGTACTGGTAGCCAAAGGCCAAAACTCCTTCGACAAACAGCTTTATATTCCTATCACCACCGCCATGCACCGGATAGTAGGCACAAATGCCTCTAATACTGGTAACTCAATCAATACGATAATAGTCAAAGCCATCAATGAAACACAGATCCAACCAATGGTATTACAAATTATAGAGTTATTACGTAACCGTCACAAAGTCCCAGAGGAGGAAAAAGCTGATTTTCAGGTAATCACCTCCGAAGATTTGCTTACTTTTGCTAAAAACATCTTGGGTGTAATAGAAATCTTCCTAACCCTCGTCGCCTCTATCACGCTACTAGTCGGCGGAATTGGAGTAATGAACATCATGCTAGTGACCGTAACCGAACGAACCCGCGAAATCGGTATCCGACTGGCGGTGGGTGCTAGGCAACGCGATATAATGCTCCAATTTTTACTAGAAAGCGTCACCCTCTGCTTTAGCGGAGGGGTTATGGGATGCGTGATCGGTATAGGTATCTCGTCTCTGATTGGAGCAGCCAATTTGGAACTGGCAGGCACTTTTTTCCGCCCGGTCGTTACAACTTCATCTATTGTCATATCGGTTAGCATCGTTGTAACACTCGGTCTCTTTTTTGGAATATATCCGGCCCGCCGCGCGGCCCGGCTCAAACCCATTGATGCACTACGCTACGACTGAAAACCAAGTGCGGCACATATCATCTTGTAGGAGGGATTTCCAATCCCGATTTATCACACACCAATCCCGATTTATCACACACCAATCCCGATTTATCACACACCAATCCCGATTT
>JACAUC010000274.1 GCA_013390945.1 Candidatus Chloroheliaceae bacterium | reverse complement strand
GTTTTGCTAACACTATGTTAGCTTGATGCGTATGGGGCGTATTGCATACGCCCAATGCGGGACAGGTTTATTCTATAGGCAACCTAAAACCCCTACCAGAGAAAGCTACTTCAATTCTAGAACTTTAACCTTATCCCCTAGGCCAATTGTACCCAAATTTTCGTGAATAAGATTTTGGGCAAACCATACGCCACCCTCTTCGGTTTGGCGATAAGTTGCCAAAGTTTTTAGGGGTTCTTTATTACGCTGGGCGGTCTCTTGATCGGTGGTGGTGATAACGCAGCGCACACAAGGCTTTACCACCCTAAAAGTAATCTGACCCACCGTTATTCGCTTTAAAAAATCCTCACCGTAAGCAAGGCCACTCCCCGCGATGACAATATTTGGCCGGAAGCGATTCATCGGTAAAGGCTCAAGGAGACGTTGATTTAGATCGGTCAGCGATTCCTCCGAGGCCAGCAGAAAAGGGAAGCCATCGGCAAAATTTACCTGATCTTCGGCACGTTGGGCATATTTTGGTTTGACGCTCCGCCTAAAACCCGGAGCCATCCTCACCAATCGGCATTTTCGCCGGAGAAACTCACCCAACCAATCGGCTACCTCGTCGCCTTGGTCAACCGTATCACACTGGTCACTCCAGACGACCGCTTTCAGGCGAACGCCCTCTGTCACTAGAGCCAATTCCAACACGGGCATACCGGGAGCCTCTAAGCGCAGCAATCCCTGCTCAATCTGAGGGCGAATGAGGGCCATTTGGGGTAGTTCGCGCTGGGTGATAAAAGCACCAGTAGCGGGGTCTACCAACATTAACTCTCGGTCATGCTTTAAGCCACACTCGTCTATCTCGGCCTGCTCCACCTGCCTGCCGCCACACGACTTAATCGGATAATAAAATAGAGCCACTACTGCGGCTTGCTCCAACATTTTTATCTTTGCCTTAGACTCTTCTAAATCTTGCATCTTTCCCTGCTTTAGCCAAATTGACTCTAACGACATCAACCCACAAGCCCAAACTATACTACCCACCAAAACCACTGTCAAAAAACCTGATAACCCTCCAAAGCAGGCGAGTTACTGTAGATATTCTGGTAATATTTTCTTTTTTGTGCAATAATAGTACCAACCATGAAAATAACATAGATGAAACGTTTTAGGAGAGAACCATTTTTAAACCTTTTCATGAACTGCGTAATCTGGAGAGTAGTCTAATCAAGTTTTTTTGGAGGAGGCCAGCGAAAAGCTGACTTTGTTAAATTATGGATGAACAAATTGAAATCCTGACCAGAGATCTTAGAGATAACGACGATCAGGTGCGGCTAAGAGCATTGGAGGGGTTAGGTCAGATAAGTGATGGCTCAACCATTGCCCCACTCAGCCAAGCACTTAAAGATAACAGCGATCAAGTACGTATGAAAGCACTTGAACTCTTAGGCGAAATAAATAATAGCTCCGTAGTAGAACCAATCAGCGAAGCCCTTAGCGACAACAGCGACAAAATTCGGCTAAGAGCCGTAGAGTTGCTGGGCGCAATCGGTGATCCTTCCGTCGTCAAACCCCTTAACCGCGCCCTTAGCGATAATAGTGAGCAGGTACGCCTCAAGGCCACCGAGAAGCTGAGCAAGCTAAAAAGTCGGCCCAAGGTGACAGCCCACTAAGGATAAATCCCGACGGTAAACTGGGGATGCAAGAGCGGGATTAGAAATCCCTCCAACAGATAGTTTTAATGGTACAATAAAAAAAATTAGGAATATTCTGGAGGGAATCTTATCTTATGTCGGGAGAAAAGGGAGCGGTGGCAATTATCGGCGCACCTCTGGCCTTGGGGCAATCTTTGACCGGGGTGGAACAGGCTCCCCAAGCTTTGCGTCAGGCCGGGTTAGCTCAGGCGATTGCCGAATTGGGTTACGAAGTAATAGATGAAGGTGATCTAGCCTTGCCCTCGGCTAAGGACGAAAGCTACCGCCCTCATCCTTTTGTCTCCCTTCAGCCCGAAAGAACCAATCAAATTCCGCGTGGTTTGCACTATGCCTACGAGGTGGGACAAGCCTGCCGCTTAATCGCGCAGGAGGTAGAGCGGCGAGCGGTCAAGGGCTGTTTTCCCTTGACGTTAGGGGGCGATCATTCGATTGCGTTGGGTTCCATCCCCGGTCTGCTAAGGGTACGTCCTAATACTGCCCTGCTCTGGATAGATGCTCACGGCGATTTTAATACGCCTGAAACTTCGCCAAGTGGCAATTTACATGGGATGCCTTTGGCGGCCCTCTTGGGCTACACTCGTCCGGGGCTACCCTGTTTTGATTGGCTCCACGAGGCTCAGCCCAAACCACTACTGACTCCTGACCGGGTGGCTTTAGTGGGAATAAGGAGTTTGGATAGCGGGGAGCGCCATTTACTGAGGCAGGCGGGGGTTCACGTCTACTCAATGTCGGCCATTGACCGCTATGGTATTGGCCCGATAATGGAACGCGCCCTAGCCGCCATCAACCCGAAGGAGGAGTTGGGCTATCACGTTAGTTTTGATATTGATGCCATGGATCCAAGAGAAGCACCCGGCACTGGCACTACCGCTCGCGGTGGTCTGACCTACCGCGAGGGTCATACCATCCTTGAGATGTTGGCGGCGACTGGCAAGCTAGGCTCAATGGATCTGGTGGAGGTCAACCCTAAACTAGACCACGACAATCTGACCGTCTCACTTGCCACCGAACTAATTGCTTCGGCCCTCGGCAAAGCTATCTTTTAACCCCTTTTGCCTAAACGTAACCTCACTGCTACCGCTTATAGGAGTGGGCCACCTCAATCGCAAATTTCAAGTTATCCCACGAGGTTTCGCTGGGAATAGTACAATCCGCTCCTAGAACAAAGCGTTCGGGCGCGTCCTCCAGAGCGGCTACTACAGCCTGCCGAATTTGCTCTGGAGTGCCAGTGGTAATTATTCCCTTGCGTTCTAGCCCACCCATAAAAGGTCGCCCAAATAGTTTAGCCGCTTCCTTAGCCGTAAGATCACGCGCTCCTAATTTCAGAGGACAACTTACGATAGTGCCGGGATAGCTAAGGAAAGGCGAAAAATCAGCGTAATCGAGCAGGTAGTCGCAGACGTGCAGAATATTGAACTGACAGGCGCGATTGGCCTCCTCTATCAAAACTAGATCGTAGGGTTTGATATATTTCTCAAAGGTGGTTGGGTCGTCGAAACGTCCGGCCTCACCACCTTGGCTTGAGGTATAGAAACCATCCACGCCAAGTTTGATACACTCTTGCACAAAGAGCAGCAAACTATTGGTAATAATCTCCAGCCCTTTTCGTACTTTTTCTGGTTCACGGTTGAGCGAATCGGTAATAATGGCATCGCTGGTGGCATGTCCAGCACACATAAAGGGTGAGTAGAGGGTCATAATCACGACGGCCTCACTCTTGACCGCTTGCACCAATCCCTTGACCGCTTCCAGTTGGCCTTCAAAGAAATCTAGCCCGTAACTGGGAAAATTGGCCCAATCGTCAGGTGTTTGGATCTCAGGAATTAACGGAAAGTTCCGCTCATACTGAATCTTGACGAAATCCATATTGGTGTAGCGAAAATACTCAAGGTGCTTATCTACCGCTGGTTGTCCCGCATGAAATTCTGCCGGGAAGTGTAGGAAAAATGCCGCCGGAATATAGGGCAGCGGTTGGGTTTCATGCGGCAGGTTCAAGATCAAATCACGTTTATTCATAAAAATTAAATCCTTTTTTCAAATTAAGAGTGGGTTTTCGCTTGCAGCCAAAGGACAAGGTCAGTTTCGTTTGAGAAATCCAAGATGGTCTCGCCTAACTCTTCTAATTGGACTAAAGATAAGGCACGGAGTTGTTGTTCTACTTCAGGAGCTTGCTCCCCGAACCGACGCTTGAGTTGGCGCAGAATAAGAGTTACTGTTCCTTCTTGCTTACCTTCTTGCCTACCTTCTTGCCTACCTTCTTGCCTGCCCTCTTGCCTACCTTCTTGCCGTCCCTCTTGCCGTCCTTTCTCTAACCCCTCTTTCAGTCCATCCTCCCTTCCCAAACGCTCAATACTACTCACGTAAGGCATACGCTCCTCCTCCTCGTATCGGGTTACTTCTCGCCGAAATTCTTGATCTAGTTCCTCCGGGAGCCGGATTATATTATCTATAAATCGGTACAAATCTATAATCTCTTGACGGCTATATCGCCGCTCGTACAAGCGGCGAGTTAGCCCCAACTTGGTGTTCAAACGCTCCTCTGGATGCTTGCGTTTGTCTTGGTGCATTCTCAATACCGCCATAGTTACAATCGCAAAGGGGTTGGGATTGGCTTCCAGTGCCGCCCAATTCTCATTATATTTTAACAACTTGACCGAGGGAAATTTGAACGAAAGCTCAAAACCCCACTCTTTGATCAGAAACCGTTTGGGATGGTAGCGTTTGTTACCATCGGTCAAAACCGCCAAACTGACCACCTTGTCCAATCGCCCGGCACTACCTGGATCAATCCCTTTGGGCTGGAAATAGCGGTCAAACAACCGATAGTTATAGATGAACATCCGTTGGGCAAAGGTGGGATCAGCATAGCCTTGAATTTCAAGATGGATTAGCAACCAAGTGGGTGTTGTCGCACCAAGACGGTAAACCTTCACCAATTTATCTACCAACCGTCGTCCGGCATCACCCTCGTTAAAGAGTTGCTCCAACTCTTTGTCCAAAAACTCCGGGGTTTTACTCCAGTCAATATCCTGATGGATCTTTGGAAAGAAGAAGGCCATAAACTCAGGGAAATATTGATCCAGTATCTCCTTCCACGAACTATCTTGCTCTGTGGCTACTGACATTGGTTACTCTCCTTCCTGTGTAATTAGGCACTCAATTTAGCTTTAAGGTCATCAAGTTGAAATAAGTATCTCTACCAATTGAGAAGCTATGGCAGACCATTTGTAAGGTTGGATTAGTTTTATTAGATACAAAAAACTTGCAATAAAGCAAAAAAATTTTATTAGTATTTGACTATCATTAATTATATCAATTCTAACTAAACTTAGGTAAAAACCAGCCAATTTTATAGAAAATTTTAGTAGGCTGGTTTTCAAGGGTTATTTTTGCTCTATTGCCTTATCAGGTTAAGGCGGCGTTTGTGGGTTCTACTTATCGCTCAAAGCCGCGACACCGGGTAGGGTTTTGCCTTCCAGAAATTCAAGGCTGGCTCCACCACCAGTGCTGATGTGGGTCATCTTGTCGGCGAGACCGGCCTGCTCCACCGCCGCCACGCTGTCGCCACCACCGATAATCGTATTACCTTCGACTAATACCATCGCTTGCGCTACACCGTTAGTACCAGCGGCAAATTTGGACATTTCAAAAACGCCCATTGGACCATTCCAAACCACCGTCTTGGCTTCCTTCAGATGATCGGCATAAAGCTTGATCGAATCGGGGCCAATATCGAGAATCCGCCAGCCCGTCGGCACATTCTCAGGAGTAGTGATTTGGGTGTTAGCCTCATTGGAGAAAGCATCGGCAATGACTACATCGGTCGGCAAAACTAAGCGAGAGCCTTCAGGTCGGGCCATTAGGTCACGGGCCACTTGCAGTTTATCTTCTTCTACCAAGGAGTCGCCAATCTCAAAACCCTTAGCCTTGAAGAAGGTATTAGCCATACCGCCGCCGATTAAGAGAAAATCGGCAATGCTCAGCAAGTTCTCGATAACACCAATTTTGTCCGAAACTTTTGCACCACCCAATACCGCCACAAACGGGCGTTGTGGGTTTGCCAAGGCTCCGCCCATAATTTCAAGCTCTTTTTTCAGCAAATAGCCCGCCACGCTAACCGGAATATAGTGGGTGACACCTTCGGTGGAAGAGTGAGCGCGATGGGCAGTGCCAAAGGCATCATTGACGAAAATATCGCCTAGCGCGGCCAGACTCTGGGCCAGTTCAGGATCGTTCTTCTCGTCATCGGACTTAAACTTTGGATTGGTGGTATCCATCTTGGCAGGGAAGCGGACGTTCTCAAGGAGAACCACTTCGCCCGGTTGTAGAGCATTTACTACTGCTTCTACCGCTGGCCCGGTGGACTCATCCAGTTTCTTAACGGGTTGCCCTAGCAATTCTTCGAGGCGAACTGCTATTGGGTTTAGTCGAAGGTTCTCGGTCACACCTTTGGGGCGACCCAAGTGCGACATCAGGACTACTTTAGCACCCTGACCAATCAGGTATTTGATTGTGGGTAACGCGCCTACAATACGGGTTTCATCGGTGATAACCCCGGTCTTCTTGTCCAGAGGAACATTAAAGTCAACCCGAACTAGTACCCGCTTACCCTGGACATCAACGTCTTCAATCGTTTTCTTGTTCATTTCACCTAACTCTTTAATAGTCGCTGGTTTTTAGCCAGCGACACTTGATTACTAATCTTCATCGAAAAAGCTACCAACGTGTATGGTAAGATCCGCCACGCGGCAAGAATAACCCCATTCGTTGTCGTACCAAGAGACTATCTGAACCAAGTCATCGCCAATGACCATCGTGCTAAGGCTATCCACAATGCTGCTGCGTGGATCACCCCGGTAATCGCTTGAAACCAAAGGTTCTTCGCTATAACCTAAAATATCCTCTAATTCTCCCTCACTAGCCTCTTTAAGGGCGGCGTTGACCTCTTCTACCGTCACTTTTCGGCTTACCTGAACCTTAAAGTCAATAATGGAGACCGTGCTAGTTGGTACGCGCAAAGAGAAGCCATCAAATTTGCCCTTTAGTTCGGGCAAAACCAGTGCGACGGCTTTAGCGGCCCCGGTGGTAGTGGGGATAATATTTATAGCGGCGGCTCGCGCTCGTCGCAGATCCTTATGCGGAAAATCCAAAATAACCTGATCGTTAGTATAGCTGTGAATAGTGGTCACAAGACCTTTCACCACGCCAAAATTCTCCAAAACTACTTTGGCAACAGGAGCAAGGCAGTTGGTGGTACAACTAGCATTAGAAATAATGTGGTGCTTTTCAGGATCATATTGATCGTGGTTGACTCCCATTACAATGGTAACGTCCTCACCCTTAGCGGGTGCGCTGATAATTACCTTCTTTGCGCCAGCGTCAAGATGGGCGCGGGCCTTGCTTGCCTCGGTAAAACGTCCGGTAGATTCGATTACCAAATCCACACCCAGTTTACCCCAAGGCAAGGCAGCGGGGTCTCGCTCACTCAAGACCTTCAAGTCATAACCATCAATCTTTATCGAATTTTCGGTGGCTTCTATCTCAGCCCCAAACCCGCCGTAATTACTATCGTATTGGAGTAGGTAGGCCAAGGTCTTGGGATCCGTAAGGTCGTTTATTGCCACTACCTCTACATCATCTTGGTATTCTTCCAGTAAGGCTCTGAAAGTCTGTCGTCCAACCCGGCCAAAACCATTAATCCCCACTTTAATCGCCATCGTGCGCGTTCTCCTTTTCGTCTGAACTGTCTACGGCCCAGAGTTATTTATCTTTTCTCAAACTGTGCCAATGGATAAATAGAGCCAGTAAGCACCTACAAACCTGCAAAAGTGCTTTGTGCCAATTATAACATACCTCTTCGACTCCGCCAAACCTTTAAGAAGGTCAATAGGGCTGTTGCAAAGTCAGAGAGCTATCCAATCTGGCAAGAGTAGTGGTAGGTGAAAATCAACT
>JACAUC010000273.1 GCA_013390945.1 Candidatus Chloroheliaceae bacterium | reverse complement strand
GAAATCGGGATTAGAAATCGGGATTAGAAATCGGGATTAGAAATCCCTCCTACAGGGTTGTTTGAAAATATTGGAGTTAAAATTTGAGATTCCAGCCGGTAAGGGCGTGAAAACGAGCTTGGATTGCTTCCTTATCCGGCTCTTTTTCCAGTTTTTCTAGCTTCACTCCTAATTCCTTTTTATCCCTGTAAATGCTCCAAGCTTTGATGCTATACTTCGAGATGTCGGCTTCGCGTAATATCTGTTCCCCCATTCTTTGCAAGCTTTGTTGATGTGGCTCTGGGTTGATGCGGATAGACCAGCCAACTTGCTCTTCTAGTTCTTTAATGGTGGCTTGATGTTGTTCTCCTATTTGGGAGGTGACAAAACTTAGCTCGATAAACTGGTTTCCCTCTGCTCCTGTCTTGAGACTTTTACGCAAAAGTTCTACCCCACTCTTAGAAAAGGTGCGCTCTATTAAGTTAAAGGCGGCGTTGATTTCTAGACGGGGTTGTTTTGGATTAGCCGCTGCGGACTTATCCATTACCAACGTTATCGATTCTTGCCCACTCTCAAAAGTTGCTTGCAAGTTCCAGCCTGTTTCAACGGTAAAAGCGGCGCACAAACGGGCCAATTCCTCGGCTTGGCTAGTTCCTTCGGTGGCCTTATATTCCAGTACCGCTCGAATCTCCCGCACCTCGCGGAAGATGCCCGGAGTTTTGAGTAGGCAAAGCGTGGGCGGGAGCAATTGCCGTAGCGTCTCTATTAAGGCTCCTTGATGGGTTTCGCCGTTCAATTCTACCGTCCACCCGGTCAGTTTGGTCAATTCGGCGAGTGTGTCACTATGCTTTTGGCGGGCTGGTTCTGGAAAGTTGAAGTACAAGACCAGTTTGCGTTCTGCTACCATTGCTCCGCGCCGATAAAGTCCAGTGGAGGGTGGCAGCAACTTTTCTACTTGGGCAAGGGCCGCGTTTTGTTCTAGTGGTAACGCACTACCATCTGTAGGGACATTCTTGGAGTTCTTCTTGCCAGATTTTTTACCACCGCTACCCTTAACGCCACCGCCGCCAATACCATCCCGTTTTAGTCGGTAGAGGAAGGGGCGGCGCGGATCAGGTACAAAGCCGCTCTCCTTCTGGTTGAATAACTCGCGCAAATGGCCGTATTCATCCGCATTTATGCCACCCGGCCACTCTTTAGCCCCTCCACTGGTCTCTAGCCATACTTGGGCCAACTCCTGTACGGTAAAAGTGCGACCAATGGTACTCTTGCCCCAGCGTTCCGCAATTTTGGCTCGCACCCCCTCCAACTCCTCCGCACTACCGGGTAAAGCGGGACGTTCGATCTTTTCTTCTTCCTTGGTCTCTTCCTCTTTAACTTCTTCCTCTTTAACTTCTTCGCTCTTAGTCTCGTCCTCGGCTGTACCACCTTCACCACTTACTTCAGTACTAGGTTGTGCTAAGGGATCTGGTTGAGTTTGGGCGGCATTTTTAGGTCGCCGCTTTTTGCCACGCGGCTCAAAACTCAACTCGTCTCCAGCGGAGGGCAGGTAAATCTTCCGGTCTTTGGTCTGGATCAGCAATTCACTTAAAGCTTCTCGTGCGCCACCTGCCCCATGTACCAAGATGGTCTCCTGCGGGTTAAGCTGGTCAATCAATCCGGCAATTTCACCGGCATCTACATGGGCTGACAGACTATATTTGCCAATCTGACAGGCCACCGTAATCGCCTCACCATCTAGTTTTAGCACCCGGTCGGCGGGATTGGTGGCCTCGGCGAGTTCCAACAAGGCACGTCCAGGACTCTCCTCATCCTGATAACCTGTGATAAAGATAGCACTGTCGGCTTCACGAGCCAGATAACGGGCGTAGAACGAACTTGGCCCCCCGGAGAGCATACCACTGGAGGCCACGATACAACCCGCCACTTTAGCCTCGGCCATACGGGTACGATCCTCGGAAGTGGTGATGGCACTGAAGGCGGAGTCTTTGGACCCTACGTTGTCTCCAAAAAAAGGATTGCCATTCTTTACGATTTGCCGCCGTACCACATTAGCTAAGTCGTAGGGGTGTTGAGTATAGACCCCGCAGACCGAGCGTACCATCCCATCGGCCCAGACTGGGAAAGGCGCAATGGCTTTACGGGCCATCGCATTGGCTAAGATCAGTAAGACTTCTTGGGCGCGACCTACCGCAAAAGCGGGTATCAGTACCCTGCCTCCTCGTTCTACCACGCCTGCCACTGTTTCTAACAGCCTACGTTCTTCGGCGGCCCGGTTAGCGTGCATTCGGTTGCCGTAGGTGCTTTCCACCATTACCACTTGGGCTTTGAATTTTCGGTCTACCGCTACGGGCGATAACATACCACTTACCGTAAGCTGCGGCGTGACCGAAATATCCCCGCTAATAAAGATACTTTCGCCACTGACCGATTGGAGGCCAATACAAGCGGCTCCTAGAATATGACCAGCCGGAAAAAAAGTAGCTGAAATATCGCCACTACAAAGTTTTATACTCTGGCCCAATTGTACCGCTTGCACTCTGGTGAAGAGGCTATCCACCAGTTCTTTACTATAAAGCGGAATCTCCCGATCTACCTCGTAGCGGCTCCGCATTATATTGAGGGCATCGGTAAAGAGAACGTTCATAATCGCCTGAGTGCCGGGCGTAGCAAAGATTGGCACGGCAGGATAAGCCCGATGTACTACCGGCAAGGCCCCGGTATGATCGGTGTGGGCATGGGTGATTAGGATTGCTTCAATGCCACCAAAATCACTGATTCGCCCTAGGTCGGGTAGTGGGTCAGGGTTATTAATCCTGATTCCAGCATCTACTAAGATTTTATGTCCACCAATTTCAACTAAAGTACAGGTAGCCCCGACTTCTTCGGCTCCACCTAAAGGAATGATTTTCATATATTTTATTCATTTCATCTAAAATTTATTAAGCAAACAGCCCCCGGTGCTTACGGAAAGTTCCAAATAGACCTGATAGACATTTTAACGGTTATAGCCCGGTATCTTCTCAATAATCCTGAATTTTAGCGTGGGTTGCGTAGATTGGTTTTGGGTTGGTCGTAGACAGGTCTTAGAAAATACACTCCTCATCAATTATTGAGAAGATACAGGGCTATTAGATTTTGTAACTCAGCTATATTTTACCATAAATCGGCCTCCTAAAAATTAACGTCTGAAATTGGGGGAAAATTTGCCTGACGGAGTAGTCTCCAACAAATTTGGCTCAGACCTCTGCCCGAAATAAATTCGCCAATTGGCTTTAGCTTTGTTAAAATAGCAACACTAGAAAACTTGGCGAATTAACCAAATCAAAATAGATTTTTGGAAATGTTTCAGAAAGTGAAGCTGCTCTATGAGTGAAGAGAATATTCTTAAAGAAGTTCCACCACATCCCTCTGTCAATTTGCCCACTGTCCCTGATACTTCTAGCGATTCAACTAGGGAGGCAAAACTGATACGACTAGCACTCTCACTTAGTATCAGTCTGATGGAGTTGCGAGGCCGGATTTTACGAGAATACTATTTAATGTTGGATAGAGCTAAAAGATCTGGAAGCGGTAATTCAGAGGCCGACCTTCCCGATAAAATTGCCGATGGCTTCTGGCGGGCCAGCACTTGGCGGGGTCTCTACAGCCGGATTGTAGGTTTACACCAAGCTCTAGAGCTAGATGTAGAAATTGACTTAGCCCGTTATAGTATGGGAGATGGCAAGCCCATTTATTTGAGTAAAGAACTGGGGATTACTTACACCGAACTTGGGTTGAGTAGTCCTAATCTAAAATTCAAGCCTGCCGAAAAACTAAGGCAAGGTCTCAATTTTTTAACTTGCCTTTATCAAGAACTGGACGACCGGGAACAGGTACTCGACAAGATCTTTGCTGGTAATCCTCCCTGCTTGAAACTGCCGGAAGTAACTCCTCTACCTGACCGCGCACAGCATTTGATCGGGGATTTAACCTTTCAAGTGGATGCGATGATCTTGGCTTGGGATAGTTACGCTCGTGAACAGTTTTTCGCCCGCAGTAACACCATGTTAATGGCCCGTTACGGCTATGCCGTAGGACGGAGTCTGGGAGAACTCTCTTGGTTCCTCTCCTACAAAACTACCAGAGCTATGACTGCCTCCAATCTCAATGAGCAAGAGTTAAGTCAGAAGATTTATGAAATTTGGTTGGATCTCTTTTCGCCCCGAAATATTGCCTACCTACAACGCCAGTTGGGAACCCTGACTAATGACTTGGAAAAAGATTATTACATTAAGCAAAAAAAGGTGCTAGACGACCAAGCACAGGACGAGGATAAAGAAACTTCAGACCTGAAATCACCGCGCACCGCGATCAACGCGGTTATTCAGAGCCTTGATTATTGGCAAATGGTTCTCCTAGAGATGAGCGATAAAGGTAGACTGGAGCGCGTTGAAACCTCAAAATCATCCCAAGAGCAAAAGCAACCCACTTGGGCCAAAGACCTCACTTTGGGCAGCGATTGGAATTATACCCATCTTGCTGATTTGCAGTATGCCCTCGTGGAGCAATCGGGCAGTTGGTTCGATCTGGTAGCCGGAAGGCAAGATTTGCTCTCTTTTAAGATAACTAATCTGGCCGACAATTTGATCCAAGATTATCGGCAGGAGATTACCCACGAAGTTAGTTCAAATTTACTCGAAACTTTTGAGCAGATGCAGAAGGAGGTAAATGAACTGGTAAAAATGGCTAGTGAGGCCGCCACCAATGTAGCCGAAACCGCTCGTTCTGCGCTCAAGAAGGTCTTTAATCAGAAGTGGATCTGGCTTGGGGTTGGTATTACCGTACTGCTTGTACTGGTAGGGATAATTCTGGCCGTTGCCGTCAACCTTACTGGTGGCGGTCTAAGCCTAGCCGGGTTAGCGCAAGGGGCCAATATGATGTGGAGCCAACGCAAAGTCAAAGAAAGCGAAGCACAGATTAAAAGTGCCGAAGATACTCAGAAGGGAGAGGTGGATAATCAGGGCAATAAAGTCCTTGGCATAAATAGTGCGGGAGCCAACGTTGGGGCAATGGTCTTGAGTAGTGCTGGGCAGCTACGTGATTCTTTGGAGAACTCGCTGGAGAAAGGTTTTGCTCAGTTGAAGCGAGAGATGCAAGTAATTGGTGCTACCTTAGCCTTGAGTGGCCCTTTGGTTGAGTTTGTAACCCATAACTGCGACTTTAAGAATGACTTGGAGTTCCTAAACAATATAGTTTGGAGCAAGAAAGTTAAAGAGAGTCAGCGTAATCGTATAATAACCGCCGCTTTTGGCACATTTGGCTCTTTCTTAGCCGCTAACGCCGACCACGCTCAACCTACACCCGATCAAGTAACACCTGCTCTGCCTCCAGTGGAAGAGCCGAACAAGCCAACAATGCCGCCTATCGCGATGGGCTAAAAATGGAAATTAACTTTTGTACCCGGACATTTATGTCCGGGTTGGTTTGATTATCAAAATAGGGGAATAGTTTAAAAATTTCCGCTTAAAGAGTCTTTTAGCAAGTCAATATATTCTAACGCTACGCCGGTGCCGATGGCAACACAGTTAAGTGGGTTGTCGGCAACATAACAGGGTACGCCCGTTACATCGGCGAGGAGTTGGCTAATATTGCGGAGTTGGCTACCACCACCGCTCATCACCATTCCTCGGTCAATAATATCGCTGGCTAATTCGGGGGGGGTATCCTCTAGCACCGTGCGTACTGCCCCAATGATCGCTTCTAGGGGGTCACTGATGGCCTCGGTGATTTCGTTGCTACGGACAATCACAGTACGAGGCAAGCCACTCACTTGATCTCGTCCGCGCACTTCCATACTCAGTTCTTCATCTAGGGGTATAGCACTTCCAATTCGCATTTTAATCTCTTCGGCGGTGCGCTCACCGATCATAAGGTTATATTTGCGCTTGATATAGGCCGCAATCGCCTCATCCAGCTTATTTCCACCGACGCGGATACTATTGCAGGTAACGATACCGTAAAGCGAAATAACGGCTACTTCGGTTGTACCGCCGCCAATATCTATTATCATATTGCCCGTCGGTTCGGCGATAGGAATCTGCGCCCCAATAGCCGCCGCCAATGGCTCCCGAATCAACCATGCACGTTTAGCCCCGGCTTGAATAGCGGCATCATGCACCGCCCGCATCTCCACATTGGTAACACCTGCTGGTATACAGATCATTACATCTGGTTTAACAATGGCAAACCGACCCGTTGCCCGTCCGATAAAGTGTTTGAGCATTGCTTCGGTGACAACATAATCAGCGATTACCCCACTTTGCATAGGGCGAATTACTTCTACCGTTTCAGGGGTGCGGCCCATCATTTCATAGGCGGCAGTACCAACCTGTAATACCCGGTTATCTTTAGTAGAGATAGCGACCACACTGGGTTCGCTCAGTACAATACCTTTACCTTTGACATAGACCAATACATTAGCTGTGCCAAGATCAATTCCAATTTGTCTATTACTAAACATGACAGCCTTTACTGCTGAGCGTTTTTTAGCAGAATCCTTACAAGCCTACCTGTAACCATAACCAATAAATTATAGCACAGCTTCAGCTTGAGTCCAAATCTCTACGCTTGAGTTTTTAGACCTTTAGCCCGTTCGTCGTTTAGCAAGTAGCCCTTTAAGATAGCTAAGTGCTACCCTGTTTGGGCTGAAAAAGATGGGCTGCATCTCTGGTAGTTTGAAGTCATCTTTGACGAAAGCCGCCAATGGTTCACCCACTACCTCGATCTGTGCCAAATCTACCTGGCCGAAACCACTTTCACGGGCCGCCCGCAGGAGTGGCGTTTCAAAGGGTAATTTTATTACTTCTGACATGGCTCGTTCCAAAGCTACCCCATCTGTTCCTGCCAAGAGTAAGTTCAAAGGACGAGGGGTACCGTTACGTGGACCATTTCCCTCCATCGCAATGATGCCGTCTACCAGCGTCCATACTGGGGCTAAGTGGGCCGAAATATCGAGTAACATTTGGGCAAAGTGGGTTCCCTCGTTGCGGTCGCCCAAACGCAAGTGCCAGAGCGGTTTGCGCTTGCCATTAACACAGCCGAAGAGGTTCTTTACCGGGCCACTTAATAATAATTGTTGGTGAGACTTGAATTTCGAGAGGTTGATAATTTTATCGGCTTCGAGTGCCTTTGCCTCTAAGGTCAAGTAGCGTCCACTTGAGGTGCGTATTCGGCGAGGCCGCTCAAATTCCACTATTTCTACCCCATGTCGTCGAGCTACTTCGGCAATACCACAGGTTTCAGCTACCTGTTGGGTTGTCCCAAACGCTGGGCTATCGCCAATAAAGGGCCGCCCCCCTGCCGCTAAGACCTGCTCAATCACGGCTTCCATCACCGCTGGGTGAGTAGTAGAGGCTCTTTCGGCGGTGTTACGGATCAATAAATTTGGTTTGAGTAACACTCGCTCCCCCGGTTGTATTAGGGTACTTATCCCACCAAAGGCCACCAGTGCCGCTTGTAGCACCGTTCGTACTTCTTGCAACTGGTAAGAGTTGCACCGCCCCGCATAAATTTTGGTCATCTTGCTCCTTATCGGGATTGGAAATCCCTCTTACAAAGGTTGGTGTTATACCGGGATTGGAAATCCCTCCTACAAAGGTTGGTGTTGTATCGGGATTGGAAATCCCTCCTACAAAGGTTGGTGTTATATCGGGATTGGAAAT
>JACAUC010000272.1 GCA_013390945.1 Candidatus Chloroheliaceae bacterium | reverse complement strand
ATGAACACAGCAACCAGTTGACGTACCTCAGATACACACAGATAAAACTAAATATAAGAAACATCTGTGAAAATCTGTGGTTCTCAGTGTGTATCTGTGTTACTCTCCTAATTTATTTAAAACATCTGTGTTCATCTGTGGTTCTCAGTGTTCATCTGTGTTACTTTCCTAATTCTATCCTAATTCTCTGTTACTTAATTAGAAAGTTTTGCTATGTCTATTGCCCATCATCATACTGAATGGTTGTCTTTGTTGGAAGTATCCGGCCCGTTTCTGACGATGCCGGTGCTGACCCGCTATTTTCCACAAGGGTTAGAGGTGGTTCACGAGCCAGAGGTTAGCCGGAATTTGCGCTTGGCTTACGAGGAGTGGTCTGACAACCAGCAAGGCTTACGACCTGAAACGGCCATTCATTTCCAGTGGTTGCGGTTTGTGCTGCGAACTCTCCTTACTATGCCGGAAGAGGCACTGGCGGAGGGTCAGGCTCTGCCGCCCGGTTTGCAGGTGCTTTCGCCCGACCATTCCGAAAAGTTGAGGCCGGATTTGGTTATTGTTACGCCCCAAACCCAACAACCGCGCCTGCTAATCCACTTGTACCCGGTCAATCAGGATTTGGAGAGACCCATAGCAGGCCGCACTTGGAAAGCTTCACCTGCCACCCGGATGGCTGAACTTCTGCGGGCCAGTGGCGTTCGGCTAGGACTGGTGACGAACGGGGAACGCTGGATGTTGGTGGATGCACCCCGCAATGAGACCACTGGCTTTGCCTCTTGGTATGCCGCGCTCTGGTTGGAAGAGCCGCTTACTTTGCGTTCGTTCCGTACTCTCCTGCGGGGCTATCGTTTCTTCAGCGTACCGGAAAGTGAAACCCTCGATGCCTTGCTCAAGGAGAGTGCCACCAATCAGCAGGAAGTGACCGACCAATTGGGCTATCAGGTGCGGCGGGCGGTGGAGACACTGGTGCTGGTGCTTGACCGGATTGATAAGGATAGTGGGCGCAAATTGTTAGGCAAAATGGCTCAAACCGAGCTATATGAAGCCTCCTTAACCGTGATGATGCGGTTGGTCTTTCTGCTCTCTGCCGAGGAGCGCGGTATGTTATTGTTGGGTGAGCCGCTCTATGACCAATATTATGCTGTCTCCACTTTGCAGGCCCGGTTGCGAGAACAGGCCGACCAACAAAGCGAGCAGGTCTTGGAAAAGTTTAGCGATGCTTGGAGTCGGTTGCTGGCACTCTTCCGCTTGGTCTATAGCGGAGCCAACCATCCAGATTTACGTCTGCCTGCCTATGGTGGACACCTCTTTGACCCTGACCGCTATCCCTTCTTGGAAGGACGACCCGCCAAGACCAGTTGGCTAGATACGCCTGCCGAGTCGTTGCCGATAGATAACCGCACGGTGTTGCACCTGTTGGAAGCGTTACAGTATTTGCAGGTACGTGGCCCCGGAGGTGGTAGGGCATCGGCTGGCCGTGAGGCTCGTCGCCTCTCTTTTCGGGCGCTTGATATTGAGCAAATCGGCCATGTCTACGAGGGTTTGTTGGATCATACCGCTTGGCGCGCCCCAACAGCGGTGCTAGGTCTGGACGGTAAGGCGGAACCGGAAATATTGCTGACCACTTTGGAAGAGATGCGGGCTAAAGGGGAAAAAGCCTTCCTAGAATTTTTGGCCGAAGAGACCGGACGCACCGCCAAAGCCTTGCAAAAGTTGTGGAATGTCCAGCCCGATATTTTTCAGCAGAGCCGTTTGTTGATCGCCTGTGATAACGACGAGGCGTTGTTACAACGGGTGCTGCCTTTTGCCGGGCTGATTCGGCAGGATACCTTTGGCAATCCGGTGGTTATTACGCCCGGTTCGGTCTATGTGACTCAGGGGAGTGATCGGCGTAGCACCGGAACGCACTATACTCCGCGCAGTCTGACCGAGCCGATTGTGCAACACGCGCTTGACCCGTTGGTTTACGCTGGCCCGGCAGAGGGCAAACCGGAGGAAGATTGGCGGTTGCATCCGGCGGCGGATCTGCTCAACCTGAAAGTTTGCGATATGGCGATGGGATCGGGAGCTTTTCTGGTGCAGGCTTGCCGCTACTTGTCGGAAAAGTTGGTGCAGGCTTGGGAGGATGCCGAGCAACATCTCCTGCGGTTGCGAGCCAAAGCTCTCAAAGGCCAAGATAGCGATAAGATTTTGCCGCCCCTCCAGATTACGCCCGAAGGACGCGAGTCGCAGGGTGCGCCGGGTGAACAGCTTATCCCGGCAGAGATGGATGAGCGGTTGGCTTTGGCGCGGCGGTTGGTGGCGGAACATTGTTTGTACGGAGTGGATAAGAACCGGATGGCGGTAGAGATGGCAAAGCTATCGCTCTGGTTGATTACCCTAGATCGAGGTCGTCCCTTCACCTTCCTAGATCACGCCCTGCGTTCTGGCGATTCGCTGCTGGGGGTCAACCTGCCGCAACTTATGGCTTGGGACATGGGTGTGCAGGCGGCCTTGGCTAAAGGCCGGGGTGGTCGCCAAACTTCTTGGATTGAGCCACTGATGAAGCGAGCGTTGCATACCGCGTTGGAATTGCGCCACCGGATTAACCGCTTGCCCGTCAATGCTGATGCCAAGACCAATTTAGAGAAGGAACAGTTGCAGAAGCAGGCCGAAGCCGCGCTAGAATTGGTGCGTTTGGGAGCAGATTTATTGGTAGGGACCGCCCTTGTGAGCGATGCAGAGCGCAAATCCCTTCTATATAGCACCCTCGAAATGCCCTATATAACGCTAGTAACGGCGGTAGAGCAAGCCCGTTTGCAACCGCTCACTCCTTTAGCCAAAACCGAACTAGAGCAAGACCAAGCCGAACTCCGAACCAAAGTAGACCAACTCCTCAACAAGCGCACTCCCTATCACTGGCCCCTCGAATTTCCTGAAGTTTTTTCCGATCTCAAAACCGGCGATACACTTGATAACCCCGGCTTTAATGGCCTGATAGGTAATCCACCTTTCCAAGGTGGGCAAAAGATTACTGGTGTTTTAGGTACAGACTATCGCGATTATCTGATTGAATATCTGGCTAAAGGCAAACGGGGAAGTGCTGACCTGTGCGCCTACTTTTTCTTACGGGCAGGAGACATTGTAAAGCAAGGTGGTGACGCTGCTTTGCTGGCTACTAATACAATTGCTCAGGGCGACAGCCGAGAAGTAGGCTTAGAACAGTTAGTAAATGCTGGTTGGACAATACCCCGTGCCGTTCCTAGTCGTAGGTGGCCGGGTACAGCCGCGCTAGAGGTAGCTCATATCTGGTTACGGCATGGCACTTGGCAAAGCCCTTTTGTACTGGAAGAAATCCCTGTCGTTGGGATTACCCCGTTTTTGACTATTCCAGGTACATCCGAAGGTAAGCCTTGCCAACTAATAGCTAATTCCAATAAATCCTTTCAGGGTTCGATTGTCTTGGGTATGGGGTTTGTGCTTGAGCCAGAAGAAGCACAAACGTTAATCGCAAAAGATCCGCGTAACAAAGAGGTACTTTTCCCCTACCTCAATGGTGAAGATTTGAACTCTCGATCTGACCAGTTACCCAGCCGTTGGGTAATTAACTTTTTCGACTGGCCTTTAGAAAAAGCCGAAACTTACTCTGATTGTATAGCAATAGTAAGAGAGAAGGTTAAGCCTGAGCGTGATAAGAACAACCGAGCAGCTAGAAGAGAGCGCTGGTGGCAATATGCCGAACGCGCTACAGGGCTTTACAATTCAATTACAGGAATGGAACGGGTATTAGTAACAGCAGCAGTTAGCCCTACTACCGCTTTTTACATGGCTCATACTAAAATGGTATTTGCACATAAGCTAATAGTTTTCACTATAGATAAATTTGCTGAATTTAATTTTTTACAATCCACTTTTCATCGCGAATGGGCTTATCAATATAGTTCTACTTTAGGTGGCGTTACTCTTAACTACTCCCCATCCGATGTATTTGAAACCTTTCCGTTTCCTCAAAACATGGAAAGGCTGGAAAATATAGGAGAGCAATATTACCAACACCGCCAATCAATAATGCTGGCGCGGCAAGAAGGATTAACCAAAACCTACAACCGCTTTCACGATCAGAAGGAGAAGGCCAGCGATATAGTCCGGTTGCGGGAGTTGCACCGCGAGATGGATGAAGCGGTGGCCCTTGCCTACGGTTGGTCAGACCTACAACTAGAACACGGCTTCCACCCCACCAAACAGGGCCAACGCTACACCATCAGCGAATCCGCCCGGCGCGAAGTGCTAGGTCGCCTGCTAAAACTAAACCACGAACGCCACGCCGAAGAACTTCTGTCCGGCCAGCACGAAAAGAAAAAAGGCAAAAAAGCTAAGAAAACCGACACAGATACACCACAGATGTTTTAAATTAGGAGAAGTAACACAGAATTAGGAAAAGAAGTAACACAGATGAACACAGAATTAGGAGAAGTAACACAGATGAACACAGAATTAGGAAAGTAACACAGATGAACACAGAATTAGGAAAGTAACACAGATGAACACAGAGAACCACAGAGAACACAGATAAATTTAGAAAAAGAATAGAAGAAGAAGAAGTAACACAGATGAACACAGCAACCAGTTGACGTACCACAGAGGCACACAGATAAAACTAAATATAAAAAACATCTGTGAAAATCTGTGGTTCTCAGTGTGTATCTGTGTTACTTTCCTAATTCTGTGTTACTATAAAAACATCTGTGTGTCTCTGTGGTTCTCAGTGTGTATCTGTGTTACTTTCCTAATTATCTGTGCAGGGAGCAAAGTTAGGTGATTACTCGAATTGAGTTAGACGGATTTAAAACTTTTCAAGGTCTTGAGCTAGATTTGGAATCTTTCCAAGTTATTGTGGGGCCGAATGGTGCAGGCAAAAGCAACCTGTTCGATGCTTTGCGCCTGCTCTCGCGCTTGGCTGACACCGATTTGCGTTCCGCTTTCCAAGAACTCAGAGGTGATGCGGGTGAGCTATTTACTACCCTGCCTAACGGTCAATCGGCTAACCGTATCCGAATGGCGGTCGAAATACTGGTAGAACGTCGGGTGCAGGATAGTTGGGGGGCGCAGGCTGAATTAAAATACCCAAGAATGCGTTACGAGTTGGAAATGATTCGCCAAACGGACGAACAGGGTTTGGAACGACTTTACGTGACACACGAATCCCTTAAACCTATCTCGCGGGGCGATGATAAGTGGCTCAAACAGCATCAGCAAGCCCATAGCGGATTGCCAAAAATAACCGGGGGTCGCCTCAATTTTATTTCGACTGTTGAAGAAACGGGTACTGCTACTATATATTTACGGCAAGATGGGCATGGTGGGCGCAAAGCCAGCGTAGCGGAAAAGATAGAGCGCACCGTGTTAAGCGGGGTGAATAATACCGAGTTTCCCCATGCTTTTGCTGCCAGAGAAGAGATGCGGAATTGGCACTTTTTGCAGTTAAACCCTGAAGTATTGCGTAACCCCAGTTCTATGCTGGCGCGAGCCGTTCTCTCTCCCGATGGCAGTAATTTGCCCAGTACTCTCGCCCGGATGGAGGCTCAAGATTCGACGATTTTAGCGGATGTCTCCCGCGAACTCGCCAATTTAGTACCTGGCATATTAAAAATCGAAGTGGAAAAAGACCAAGCTCGAAACCAGTATGTTATCAAAGCTAAAACGCAGGATGGGCGCACCTTCTCTTCGCGGGTGCTATCGGATGGCACTTTGCGAATGTTGGCACTGGTTACGCTCAAGAACGATCCACAACATCGGGGAGTGCTTTGCTTTGAGGAACCGGAAAACGGGGTACATCCCTTTCGCCTTAAAAATATGGCACTTCTTTTGAGCGAACTGGCTACCGACTTTTCTGACCCGGAGCAGACCGAGGAACCTTTACGGCAATTACTGGTGAATACCCACTCTCCGGCCTTCATTAGCCAGCCCGAAGTAGTAAAAGCACTTCTTTTTGCCTATGTTACCAGCAGAGTAGACCCGAAAAAAGGTTTACCAGCAATGCGTGTAACTAGAATTGTACCTATCCGATCCTTCAGACAGCTAGAATTAGAGGGAATAGGCCGAGCAGAAGAGAACTACACGATTGATCAAATCAAGCAATATCTGGATAGTGATACTTTCAACGAAGCGCGAGATTATCTTGAAAAGAGTCTTATCTGATGCCAAGTTTTATGCTGGTACTAGCACTCTACGCCGAGGGAGCAAGCGATAAACGCTTCTTGCCCATCTTGATTCAGCGCACCGCCGAACAAATTTTGAATCAAAGAGGCCGCTTTATAGTAGAGGTACTTCCGCCTCGAATTATCGAAAAAATAGAAGCACCCACGCAGGCCGAATGTATACTTAAAGCCGCGCAACAAGCCAGTGGTTATCACGCGCTAATAATTCATGCCGATGCTGACCATCCCACTAGAAATGAGGCTTTTGAGCAACGATTTCAGCCGGGTTACACTCTTGTGCAACAAGCAACGCCACCTGTCTGCAAACACCTCTTGCCCGTTATTCCAGTACGCATGATTGAAGCTTGGCTCTTGGCACACCCTGAAGCTTTACAGGAGATACTTGACACGACCATGAATGCCGCAGCGTTGGGTTTACCCCTAAAAGCACGTGAGGTTGAATCTGTTCCGAGTCCCAAGCAAACCCTAAAGCAGGCTGTCCAAAAAGCGCGAGCGCATTTACCACGCCGTCGTCAAAACATAGATATAGGCTCGCTTTACGAACCAATAGCACGTCTTATAAGTCTTGAACGGTTGGACGAAGTACCCGCCTACAAACAATTTAAAGCGGATTTGACCAAAGTATTAGGTAGTCTCAATTTGATTGAATAAATTAGAAGAAGAGAAGAAGTAACACAGATGAACACAGCAACCAGTTGACGTACCTCAGAGGCACACAGATAAATTTAGAAAAAGAAGAAGAAGTAACACAGATGAACACAGCAACCAGTTGACGTACCACAGAGGCACACAGATAAAACTAAATATAAAAAACATCTGTGAAAATCTGTGGTTCTCAGTGTGTATCTGTGTTACTCTCCTAATTCTGTGTTACTCTCCTAATTCTGTGTTACTCTCCTAATTCTGTGTTACTATAAAAACATCTGTGTGTCTCTGTGGTTCTCTGTGTATATCTGTGTTACCTTATAAATAGGAAGGTGGGACGTAAGATGGAAAAAGAGCAGCAACAGGAGGCTTACCTTTTTCAGGTAACTAATCATCACTTATCAGGTGCAGGGATACCGCCACAAGTGGATGATAAGCAGGCAGGGCGTTATCTAGGCTACTTTGAGAATGAGTATAGTGAGCAGTTGATTTTCATTTATGATTATAGCTCTGGGCAGGGTACACTTTACTTGGGTGACGCTGATTGGGCAACTGCCTATCCGGTGCAGGATGGTAAAGCGGCTGACCTGCTTCTCGGTAATTCTGAATTACTTTGGCTTACGGCTTGCTGGAAAGCAGCCACCTGTGTCAATCTAAAACCTAAAACTTAAAATCAGGGAACACAGAATTAGGAACAACCAGTTGACGAACCACAGAGGCACACAGATAAATTTAGAAAAAGAAGAAGAAGTAACACAGATGAACACAGCAACCAGTTGACGTACCACAGAGGCACACAGATAAAACTAAATATAAGAAACATCTGTGAAAATCTGTGGTTCTCAGTGTGTATCTGTGTTACTCTCCTAATTC
>JACAUC010000271.1 GCA_013390945.1 Candidatus Chloroheliaceae bacterium | reverse complement strand
TAAGTGAGTTATGTAAGGACTTCCTCTGGCTGCATCTACATTCTACTAGGGCCTACCTAAGCCATCTTCAAAAAAAGCTTGAGCTTTTTCACGGCTACCGTGTCGAAAAGGCTCTGCTATAAGTTCCTGACTTTTTGGCACAAGGAGTGTACTACATAACTCTGGGTAAACAGATGCCAAAGAACGACGCATCCATACGTAAAAAAAATCTGACAAATCAGCATACGGAACGTTATCGTAGTATGGTGGATCAGTAGATATAAGAGGACGTGATATATCTTCAATGGGAGAAATTGCATCACGTTGCAAGGCTTGACCAAGAATAACATTGCTCGGTGACATTTGAATAACCTTTAGAATAAAGGCTAAATTGCCTTCAAAATTACCACTAGATTCACTAAAGGGATTGGCTTCTGCAAAGTCCCAAGTTATAGGCAATACTTGGCGAGTGAAGACATGTGATACAAGTTCATTTTTTGGTTGAGGACTCCATGTAGACAATGTAGACCAAAAGTCTGCCGAACGATCTACTGCAAAAGTCAAGTAAGTCGCTACAGCATTAGCATAAGTTTCTACTGAGTTAACATTACGGTTGGAATCAGCCTTACGAGCATCAGTAAGCAATTGTTGTCGCACCTCAATTACTAAATCACCAAGAGTGGCAAGTGCTGATGCTTGACGCGGAGTAAAAAGATCACGGTGTTTAACTAGCCCGTAGATTTGGGGATTAAAACCTAATGCCCGTTCGGGTAAACTAGTGTCAGGTATATTATTCAATTGAGATTGAGTCGCTACCCATTCGTGTTCAGAGTTGGGGGATAAATAGATTCGATTATGGCTACCTTTAGCAACGATTGCCATCATTTGAGTATTCATTCGACCATTCATGCCTTCGCTTTTTATATAATGGTCTTCAACCACCTGACTACAAGCTAAACATCGAAATTTTACTCCATGACTAATTTTAGGAGGGTCAACTGGTATGTCACCTATCCGTATCCCAAAACTTATTTTCCTAGCTGACTTGTCAACAATTGGTTCGATCCAAGTTTTTTTTCCAGGTTTCATGGAGAGAGCAAATGAACGAGCCAATGGCATTATCACGCCGCAAGCTGGATTGGGACATTTGACAGTACGCGCCCATATCCAAGCAATCACAGTAGCCTCGCCTCCACCATGTTCAGGTGGTAACTTTACCTTCGGGTAGAGATGACCGATTCGCTTTTCTGCCTCGTCTCTCATCCATTTGCCGTAGTAACGCACATCTTCGGCTAATCCAGTTGCGCCTCCCCATTCGACATGGTGATTCATTCGGGCGCGGGACTCTGGATTAATCGGGGGTTGGCCTGCAAATTTCGGTGGTATCTCAATCAGGGCTTTGGTAATCAAAACTGCCACCGGGTTCAAATCGCTGCCGTGCGCTTCCAAGCCTAATCGTTGCGCTTCCAGAGGGATCGAACCACCTCCGCAAAAGGGGTCTAACACAGGAGGCGGATGACCTTCGGTTGCCGCCAAGATTAATTCACGGGCCGTCCTGAGAATTTCAGGATTGTTGGTATTTTCCCATAGTACCAGCTTTTCGATAAATTCAAAGAGCTTGAACCGCCTCTGTTCACTCAGGCTAATATGCAGCCACTCAAGCTTGTGGGAAGCAGGCACAGGCATTTGGTCAAGGTAATCGAGATAAGCTTGGGGCAAACCGGGCTGATCTGGGTCGTCCACCAGCGAGGAAAAGAGAACGGCCCTACAAGCTGCCAAAGGTCGCCGCGCCCACCACAGATGCAGTGTAGAAGGGTGGCCGTGCCGGATAGATTTCTCTCTAGCCGAGGCCACATTTATCGCTTCCAACGGTAAGGCTACTTCGATCAGCTTTCGGCGATAGGTCATTTATTGTTTCTCAAATCTACTATTTTTTGATTTCAGTCTTTTGGCGGGTGCAAACCTGCTGCCACCCATAATGAGCGTGCTTCAACCAGTAGTTCCCGGTTCAGTTGAAGTGCCTCTAACGTAGCCCGACCTATAGCCGTCAGAGCAATGATCTCGATTCCTGCCGGATTCCAAGCGAAATGTTGCGACCAGACCTGCTGGCGTGGATTGAACAAAGGAACCACCTCGCCTGTAACCACATCAAGCGCATTGATTCGGTATCCTTTGAAAGCATTACACAGGGGGCAGGCCAACCATAAATTATCTTCCTCGGTCAGACCACCAAGTGCTTCAGGAATGAGGTGTTCAATTTCCATTGGCATACCGACGACTGCCTCCCTAGTCAGGCAATACCCACAACGGTGTCTGGCTTGAATCGTTACTTTCCGACGAAGTGCTTTCGAGATATAGGTCTGGCTCACGCTTCAACCCATAGCTCCGAAATGTCCTGACCCCGCTCTTTTAGCAATTTAGCAGCTTGCGCTCTCAGCAGAATAATCTGCTCATATTCACGCAACAAGATATTGGCCTTTTGCGCTTCTGCTTCGGTTAAACCTTCGCGCTGTCGCTTGAGGTTGAGCGATTGCAACCGCGCCTGCGCCCTTTGCGAAAGGTGACGCTGCGCCACCTGCCTCAGTGCCTGATCGTCCAAGTGTTCCATTTGGGCCAATAATTCGGTGAGAGCCGGGTTAAGTTCCCCGGCCATCGGCACTACCGTTGCTACTACCTCGACTAGCTCGGCTTCAACGGTGCGGTGCGATTGGGCCGCACGTTGCTTTAATTGCTCGTATAATGCTTGGGGTAAATTTACCGTTAATCGTTGAGTTGCCATAGGCTTAAACAAACCTCATAGATCGGTCACTCGATTTTAGATTTTGGGAACCACCTCGTCGGACGGAACCCAGGTTACGCCGCCTCCAACAGATAATCTAAAATCCAAAATCCAAAACCATTTTAATCCCAAGGCATTTTAGGTAAACGGTTCAAGGCCGCTACATACCGTGCCTCGTTATACGGCTCGTCATTCTTCAATATATCGAAAACCTCCGACACCAAGATTGCCCCAATCAACCGACGTGCATCTTCCTCCGAAAAACCTTCACTCCGCAGCCGATCAAAAGTTGCCTTTACCTCTGGTGGATTAAGGTGAGCTATTTGGTTGTCCACAGCTTCCAGAAGCACCGCCTGCAACGCAGGGCTGTGTTCACCTTCGACTAATGCACTGGATACACCTTTATATGGTTTTTGCGGGTTCCGTTTTTTAGAATCACTCATTTTCTTTTGCCAAATCAAGACCTTATGTTATGGAAAATCAACTGGCGGAGCAGCATCCCACAATTTCGGCCCTTCTCCCAAAATTAGATAATCCAAAATCTAAAATCTAAAATCTAAAATCCAAAGTTATTATAACCTAAAATCATCACAATCCAAAATCAGATAATCCGAAAATCGCGGGACGGAGCCGCCTCCCACAATTCAGAACCATCCCTCAAAATTGGGATAATCCAAAATCCAAAATCCAAAATCTAAAATGGTCAGGGTCTTTTCCCTCTGGCCCATAAATCTTTCAAATTGTAGTTGACGCTGGTAACGCCAAAATCAGGTTCGCGGCTGAAAGGACGGTTGAGATAGCGCACTTCACATCGAAGGTGAGTGTTATAAGACGCAGAATCTTCCCGAATACCCTGAAATAGATCATCCCCGCCGAACTCTGGTTCGGTTGGTACGGTCACTAACGCCAGTATCCAATCTTCTGGCTTGTTCAGCCCGGTCAATATCTCGTTCTTGGAGATAGTCACGGTATCGGCTCCCTGAATGCGTCCTTTCACCTCGATAAAACGTAATTGCCCCGTACCCGGAACCTTTGACTCGATGTCATAGCCGCATTTGGCCGCGCTCACATCTCGCGGCGTGTAGCCCAACCTTTGCTCGGCCTCCATTACGGCAACCATCGCCAATTGTTCTATTCGCTTCTTCTCTCTGGCAAACAAATCCGGCTCGGCCTTGGTTTGACGCTGCCCACTCAGACGGGCCTGCAATCCCGCCGGAATCACCAGCGTTCGGCCTACCACTACCACTGGCAAAGGGGAAAGACGGGCCTCTTGGTCTAATTCCTCCATTCGACGAGTGCGCCTGCTCTGTAAATCATCGGCTCGTTGTCTAGCTTTAGCCGAATTGAGCCTCGGAGTCTTTCCGGCCATTTCCTGAGACTTCAATTCTCCGGCTCGCCTGTCCCAATAAGTAATCTCTTTGGTCAATCGCTCCCAGACCGCCTCACGGGTACGCTTTATCAGATCAGCTTTGCGCTGCCGCACACTCTCAAAATGCTCTGGCACTAGCACAGTGATAGCATATTCCCGTGCTTGCCGCTCCAGATCACCCTGAAGCCAATTCCAAGCCGACGCTTCCAAGAGCGGATGAAGCAATTCCCGTTCTGCTTCATCCAAAGGGCGATAATCCAGATAAGGCGCATAACCTGCCGGACGTGCCTGCCCTTCTCGATCAAGTTCCACAAACTGCAATTGGCGTGAAATAATCCGCCGTTGACCACTGGTTCGGTCGGTACTGGCATCCTGAATGGCGTGTTCGAGGTAAAAGAGTACCCTGGCCTCTTCGCTGGGGTCGGTCGGGTCTACCAAACAGGCTCCCGCCTTGAGCAATTCCCGATAGCGTTCCAGCACCAGATCGGTCACAACTTCCAGCAGAGGATGACCGGGACAGACGAAAGCAGCCACAGGCTTACCCGGCACGGTGATTAACCCCTTCTCAAATGTTACCCGTTCGTAACGGGGCATAATCGGCTCGCTTCGGCTGACCGCGTTACCCAATCCAACAAGAGTACGCTCGCGGTTACGGATAGAGGCTGGAACAAAGGTAATTTCGTAACGGCGGCTCTCCCGTTCCCGAATAGTGCCACCTAACAGGCGAAAAGCCTCTATGAAAAATGAGGCGATAAAGTGAGGCTGTAGCCGTCGGGCTTCGGCCCGCTCCATATCCTCGCGCACTCGTTGGACGGTAGTGGCATTCAGCGTATCACGGGCCAGCACCTTATCTTCCATCAAAGAGAGCAACCGCTCCCGGTCAAGTGCCTGATCTACCACCTTATAGAGTTTGGCCCTCACTTCGGGCCGATCTCCATAGCGAATTGCTTCCAATAACAATTCTCTCAAAGGCCGATTATCAAAAGTGACTTGACCCAGCACGTCAAAAACTTGCCCACCCAGCGATTTGCGCTCCTCCTCCAGCTTTTGCAAGAGGCGCAGATAAACTTCACCCTCGCGGGTCTGGTCGGCCACCAGATTCCAGAGGTGACAAACCTCGGTCTGCCCAATACGATGAATCCGCCCAAAGCGTTGCTCTAATCGGTTGGGGTTCCAAGGCAAATCGTAATTGACCATCAGGTGAGCGCGTTGCAGGTTAATACCCTCTCCGGCGGCATCCGTCGCTACCAATACCAACGCTTCGGGTAGTTGGGTAAACGCTTCTTGGGCTGTTCGTCGCTCTTCCCGGCCCATCCCGCCATAGATCGTAACCACCGCTTCAGGGCGACCCAGCAGAGTACGAATCCGCTCCACCAAATAGTTGAGAGTATCCCGATGCTCGGAAAAGATCACCAATTTGCGGCGACCGCCACTGGTGGTAAACATCTCGGCCTGATTCTGAAGGAGTGAGGAAAGCTGTTCCCACTTGGTATCCTTGCCGCGCCGCCTAACCTGAAAAGCCAATTCTTCCAAACGGGCCACACTGGTAATCTCTGCTTCCAATTCAGCAATGGTTCGGGCAGCAGAAGCTTGATAGACCACCTGATCTTCAGTCTCTTCCACCTCGGCATCGGGGGCTTCGTCCAGTTCATCCAGCCTTTCATCGTTCAATTCAGGCAGCCCCATTGTGAGATCAAACATGGTGGTAGAAACGGCCTGTTTCTCTTGCTTCTCTTCTTCGAGACGTTTGCCCAGCCGTTCGCGTCTGCGCTTGAGAGACTGATAAATCGCTTCCGGCGAAGAGGCCAACCGACGTTGCAAGGTGGTCAAGGCAAAACCTATCGTACCCCTGCGCCCTGCGTTGAGTAGGGCATCCGCCCGGTTAAATTCCTGCCGGACATAAGCCGTCACTTCTTCATAGAGATATTCTTCTTGCGGCGAAAGATCATAGTTGACGGTGTAGGCAATCCGCTCCGGGAAGAGCGGAGTATTATCAAACTTGACCATCTGCTCTTTAACGAGGCGGCGCATCAAATCGGAGGTATCGGTGGTGTGAACCCCATCGCGGAAGCGACCCTCGAAACGATCTTGGTCTAGCAGAGCCATAAAAAGCTGAAAATCTTCCTCTTTTCCGTTGTGAGGAGTAGCGGTCATCAGCAGGAAGTGGCGCGTAAGTTTTGACAGAAGTTCGCCTAGGTGGTAGCGTTTGGTGTACTTGACCTCTCCGCCAAAGAAACTAGCACTCATTTTGTGGGCCTCATCGCAGATAATGAGATCCCAATCGGTTTGTTCTAGCTTGGCCTGTACGTTTTCATCCCGCGAAAGCTTATCCAAGCGGCAGATCGCCAAAGAGGTTTCAAGGAACCAGTTGCCAGTGCGAGCCGCTTCCAGTTTGTCGTTGGTTAAAATCTCGAACGGCAATTGGAATTTGCGATTAAGTTCATCCTGCCACTGCTCCACCAAGCTACCGGGACAGACTACCAAACAACGCCGTAAATCACCTCGAATGAGTAATTCTTTGATGAGCAGCCCGGCCATAATAGTTTTGCCCGCGCCGGGGTCATCGGCCAATAGGAAACGCAGGGGTTGGCGGTTGAGCATTTCGCCATAGACGGCAGTGATTTGGTGGGGCAGCGGCTCTACCAAGGAGGTATGCACCGCCAAAAGTGGATCGAAGAGGTGCGCGAGACGAATCCGGTGGGCCTCCGAGACCAAACGCAAGCTGGCCCCATCCGCCTTTAAATTCCAAGTTTGGCTAGTAGTGACAATTTCGAGGCTTTCCTCCCTGTCGCGGTAGAGGATTTCATTGCCGGGCCGTCCAGCAGCATCTCTATAAGTTAAATCAACCACTGACCCTGAACCATACCAAGTAGCATCCACCACCGTGACGAGACCGTCCGGCAAAATGCCCTTGACCACTATTCCGCGAGTCAAATCCTCAAGACGAGCCATCAGGTTATATATCCTTCGCAATCAAAGACCAATCTACAACTAGTCTACGCCATAAAGACCAGTCTACAAGACGATTTGCTTCAGCTATTCCGTGTGAAATACCTCAAAATTACAATAGCTAACTCCAGCGATCTTGTCAATAACTTACAACCAGTAATTTCAAAATGCTCTTAATAATAAGCTACTCTTTAGACGGAAGGTTTTTCTTCTACCTTTGGGCTTGTTGGAATTTCTCCCATGTAATGAGCCTTATCTTTGACAAACAGCTATTTTGACCAGAAATTTAGCCTCAAAATACATTCCAATTTTTAGAGGCTTTCCTTAGATTATACGGGACAAATAACTCCTTTTGTCTACAACGGGAGCTTTTCTCGCTCAGCCTCTTTAGGGCTAGTCTTCTCTAACTCACCCTCAACCACAGACGAAGGGAGACATTCATCCTTTTCGCCGGTGGGCAGTAGAGATTGCTCTTGCTCTATTGATACTACCTCCACATCCTTTTGCTGCTTCTCCTTTGATTTCTTTGGGACATACTCACTGCTTTCTACTAACTGGTATTCATATTCATCCGCATACGCCATCTCTTTTAACAATTCCAAGATAATACGACTATCTTGTAACGCATCAAATATTTGGCCCGGTAGAGCTT
>JACAUC010000270.1 GCA_013390945.1 Candidatus Chloroheliaceae bacterium | reverse complement strand
CGGACGAAAGGCCAACTATGCTAATTAATTTTGCCTTACATCCGGTCTACCCAAAGGGGCAAAAATCGGCAATCTAAAATTAGAGGGGGATAACTAAAAATGTTCAAGCGAATGCCATTGCTGATAATGGGATTGGTAGCCGCCATGTTGGTGGGCTTAGTGGGACACGGGGTGGAGCTATTTTACGCCGTAGAAGGTGGCGGATTTTACGGGTTGGTCAAAGCAATGGGCTTTCCGTTGGCCTTTGAGTGTGGCAACGCCGTTGGGCTATACATAGGCTTCAACCGCCAAACCAAAGGTGCAGCCACTCGCTTTGTGGCCCTCTTGATCGGAACGGCCTGTGTCATCACCAGCTACCTGATTCAGTTTCACTATTTTGACCATCGGATCGAGGCTGATTGGTGGTATGCCGGAGTATTGCCCGGATTAGTGGCGTTGCTCTCCGCCCTCACCGGATTGTTGGATCGGGACTTGTCCCTCTCCCAACAGACCGAGTCGCTTCCCTCCGATGAACTGACCGCAATTGAGGCGCGAATGTCCGAGATGCAAGGTTCTTTGCAAGAAATGGCCGCTGCGGTTCGCATCATCCAGTCCGAACCGCAACCGCAATCCAACAGATTAACCGAGGCGCAACCTCAATTTGCCTTTGAACCGCAAGCTCAACTTGAGTCTCATTGGCGCAAGTTGGAGCCTCAAACTCAACCAGCTTTTAGCTCCATTGCAGGCGCAGGAGCCGCCGACGGAGGTTCAACCTCAGAGGAAGAAGTTGCGTCCCTTTTCGCTTCGGTTGCTTCAAACCGAGCGCAAGTTGCGCCTCAAGCGCAACCTCAAACGCAAGTTGCGCCTCAAGCGCAACCTCAAACGCAGGTTGAGCCTCAAGCGCAACCGCTTGAGCCGCAAGCACCGCAATGGACGCAACTGGACAAAGAGGGCAAACGCAAGCTAGTGACTGAGTTGCGGCAGGAGGGTCTCAATACCGGACAAATAGCCGCCCGGTTGAGTGTTAGCGAAAACACCGTAAGGAATGCCGAGAAATGAACCACTCTTTTTTACGCTCGTATCACGCGCTTTCGCGGAGCCGTAGTTTTAGATGGGCCAAAGGCTGGGGATTGTTGTTGGCCGTGCTATTGGCAGCCCTCGGCTACTCTTGGCTCAACGGGCAAGGTCTGGAATGGCTTCTAATCTTGGGCCTACCTACCCTTTTCGCCGCCTCAAACATGATTGAGTGCCTTGCCCGTGCCTATCGTTACACCGCAATAGCCCAAATTTTAGTTGCTCCTGCGCCGCAAACCGCAATTGCGCCACCAGAAGTGCCGCAAGAACCGCAAGTCGAGCCACAACTTGAGCTAACCGACGCAGATCGTCTCTCCCTCTGCCAATACTACGTCTTTCTCTACCTGCTCTTCCAATTGCGTAAGACCGGAGAAGAGACTTTTAACCGCATGGTAAACCTGCCAAAAGGCCGTTACCGCGAATGGCTCGAAGGTCTCAAGGCCGAAAATCTTGAATTGGTGCAGAGCAGTCAGGGTAAAACCTCCGCAACCAGAGTAACTTTTGAGGAAGCCTTGCAACTGATCGCCTCGCATGATGGTCTGCCGCTTGAAATATGGGATTTTCCAGTTCAGGTTTATGCAGACAAACGCAATTGGCGAATGTACAACCCCGGTGAGATCGAGATCGCGCCGGGCCGGACAATCAAGGTTCAGGTCAAGGGCGGCAAAGGTGGCAATGCCCCTATTCTACTCCCGCTCTATCCTACCCGTCTCAAAGACTTCAAAATTGAGCGTGAAATTTGAAGTTTTGAAACTGCTTTGAAGTTTTGAACTATTTTTGAAGAGAGGTAAACGATAATGTCTAATCAACCGACCGACAATTACGACGAATACGACCTAGAAGACGAGGAGCTTGACGACGTAGTACCCGATATACCCGCTCCGCAAAAGCCGCCCGCAATCCGCAAGGCGCAACCCCCTAGCAAGGTTGTGCCGCTCAACCGCAAGGCGCAAGCGGCTCAACCCCAAAACGCAAAGCCGCAGGCGATTGCGGCTCAACCCCAAAACGCAGGCGCAAAGCCGCAGATGGTTGTGGCTCAACCGCAGGCGCAAAATGCAGGCGCAAATCCACCAGCGATTGTGGCTCAACCCCAAAACGCAATTGCGCCGCAGGCGCAAAACGCAGGCGCAAATCCACCAGCGATTGCGGCTCAACCTCAAGCTCAACCGCAAGAGGATATTAATGAATTAGATGAACTGTTGGCGCAACTGGAGCAGCACCGCACCAATTGGTTAGGTAGTCCGCCAGTGGAGCTAACCGAAAATTTAGGGGCGTGGCTCAAGTGGGGTGGTAGTATGCTCACGAAACCTGTCACTTGGCTCTTTGACGAAGCCGGACAAGTTGCCGAAACCGAAAGCGAATATATGTCCCTTGCCAAAAAGATGATGTACCGTTTTGGTGGGGCAATGGTTTGGGCGTGGTCAGCCTTCCTAACGCAAGCCATCACCTCCCGTGTCTTCCCCGGCACCCTCATAAAGCCCGGCGACAACTTCTTCCAGAATGGCCTGACCCTTTCGATCAAGGCTTTTCTTGCCAGTCTAATCTTCACCTTTATGATCTCAGCCATCGAAACGATGCTCTTCGATAAGCAGAAGAGCCGCCCCAAGAAGGTCTTGATTTTGGCTACTTTTGTAGTGGACATCATCATCAACGCTATCGGCTGGGCCGATCTGTTGGGACACACCGGGCTATTTGAGTGGAATCCACTGGCTCCCCTCCTCCGAGGCAAACCTATCGAGTGGGGTAGCTTCTTCTGCTTCTTTGCTGCCCTCCTAACCGCCTCCCTTCCCGAACTGATGTGGGAGAAGGCTCGTCGTGCCAGAAAGCCAGGCCACAACCCGAACGCCAACAAGCAAGAGCGCGGAATGTGGGTGCAAACCAACAAGGGCTTGAAATGGCTCAACGAAAGCCAAATCAAGCAACTCCAAAAGATGAACAAAAAGACCCAACAAGGACAAGGAGGCCAACGATGAGCCAATCCAATAATAAAGTTATCACCTATGTCCCCCAATCCGATGACGATGCTACCGCCGAAATGGGAACGCTCCGACGCAGCCTCTACCTCTACACCAATCGGTTGGGCTTGAACTATAGCCTAGTCTTGGGAATGTCACTGGCCTATCAGGGTTCGGTAGCCCTTTTCATTGGTATTCGGGCCATCCGAAACCTGCCCGTGTTAAACTGGATACCCACCGATAGTGTGCCGCTCCAAGTTATAGCCCTGTTAGCCGCAATTATCGCCGGGATGTTCATTCAAGGCTTACTTATAGCCGAGGCCGCTCAAATCGTCTGGCTACGGCGCACCGACCGCTTGAAAACCCGACTGGAAAAAGAGAGTTTTTGGTGGTGGGTAATGTTATTCTTACTGCTCATCACGCTTAGCGGGGATTTTACGCTGGTCTTCTTTGCCGTAACCGGAACGACCGACCTTGCACCAGCGTGGGCCGCCTCTAAGGTAAACATGCTGACTTTCATCACCAACGGCATCCTGATGCTGCTCAATCTGCTGACGCTACTGAGGAGTGCCTCGGTAATGCGAACCAGCACCAGCGAGATCAACCGCAAGGAAGTAGAGGAGCGACTCAAGGCGATAGCCGACGAGATACTATTGGAAGCGGGCGACGCTACCAGATTAGAAGCACAGCAGGTGTGGAAGAAGTTATCGGCTGACCCCCGTAAATTTTTGCCATTACAGAAAGCGGTATTGGACAAGATCCGTGAGCAGCATCCCGATTTCTTCCCTGCTTCATTGGGTGGAGACACTTGGGCATATGGGATTAATAATAATAGCTTTGCCGCGCTGCCCCCGCACTTGCACCAAGCCCTGATCGCAGGCCGGGCCAATTCCAGCCGCTTCACCGATAGAGATAGTGCCCACCTTTGGAATCTGGCCCCTGATGACTTGGCCGAACTGATCGGCATCAATTTGCAGACCTACGGTAGCCCACGTTTTATCAACGCGATAGACCCAGAGCAACCGGAATTTGCCTATACTCCACCAGCAGATTTTAGCACCGCCTTTCAGACTCCGTCGCGACCTGCTGCTTCCAATTCCGGTTCCAATCCTCCCCGGCCCTTGAACACTGGCCGGGTGATAGCGACTGCTGCTCCAACTATTCCAACCGTAATAAATCCGGCCAACCAAGAATTTGCCGACAAAGAATCCTTCCTGCAAGCGTTGGAGCAACAACCAGCCGTAAAACTCCGCTTTGCCCAATACCTGATAAATAACGCCGCCGCCAAGAAATTAGGTGGTAGCCAGTTCGTGTCAGGTCAGGGCGTAACTGTCTTTGATTTATTCGACCTGCTGGAAATCCAGTTTTATTATCGCCAGTTTGTGGGCAACTAGACCACGAACCTCTACCCCTCACTCAAAGCCCGGTGGTGACAGCACCACCGGGCTTTTCTTTATCCATTCTTCAGGAGAAAAGGGAAGAACTTAGATTCTACGGGATATATTCAAAAAAGGCAGAGACGTAAAGAGGCAAGAAGTGTGGGTGCGGAGAACTATTTTATCCGCGTCCTTGTGAGTGAGACACACAACAATACACTGGTATGCCTACACTTACACGCTTTCGTTGCGTGTAGACAGGTTCAAATTTCTTGCCACACCGCGCACAAGTGGCTGATGGTATTTTCTGCTTAGAATAGGGTGAATTAATTCGGAGTTCTGCCATACTACCTAATACCCTGTTATCAAACATACATTGCTTAGAGTGGTAGAATTTTACTTGAATACCCTTACGGTAACACGATGCTTGATAGACGTTCAATTCAAATTCAATTCCACATCCCACACAGGAAACTACTGGTCGCGATAATAGAGGTGTTCTAGGTGGGCTAACTTCACGGTTTAGATAACATTCTTTATCATGGTAAAAGATCTTTTGATTTCCTTTAACGAGGTGTTGATATTGGTCTTTATCCAACTCAAAGTCTATGCCACACCCTGTGCAAGAAACCGTGACAGGCTGCCTGTTGGTTTGATAGTCAGTGTAGCACTTTTTACTGCACAAAAACTGCGTCTTACCATTTCGATATGCCCAACGCTTTTGGGCGTTCAATTCAAACTCTTTACCACATTTAGGGTTGGCGCAATTTACCGTTACTCTTTCTTTTACTTTGCCCTGACCTTTTCGTCTCCTTTGCCTTTCTTTTGAAGTCTCTAAAATCGTAGTAACAGGTTGTGCGGGTATTTCAACCAGCACATCCACATTAACTGGAGCTTCAGTTTCTGGTTGACTTAATTCATTAGGAACCGGGTTATTTGTGGTAATGGTAATAAAGGCCGAAGTTATCAGTGGTTCGGTCGCACCCTTTGTCCTTTTACCCTTCTTCTGATGTTGTTGGCTTATCTTCTCGTGATTTTTGCACTCCTTACAGCACCAGAAGCGGCTTTGGCCTTTTCTATATCGAAAGCTTCTGTAGTAGTCAAGCTCTATTTCTTTACCACAAGCTGGATTAGCGCACTTTACCACTATTACATTTATTAACTTACGTGGTCTTCCAATGGGTTTGTCTGGTTGTCGTAAAGCATCGCTACTAGGGGAAGTTTTAGGTTTGGGCTGCGCTAAACAAGAGCGCGAACAGAAGAACACCGTCTGTTTACCCTGTTGAAACAAAGATCTACGCTGCCTATCAAGCTCAAATTCTTTTTTACACGCTGGATTAGCACAAACCATCATCACTATCTTACGTGTTTGCGGTTTTTCATTCTGATCGAGCGTTAAGATCGCAGTAGCAGGTTGTGCGGGTATCTCAATCAGCACATCCACATTAACCGGAGTTTCGGTTTCTGGTTGAATCAATTCATTAGGAACTTGGTTACTTGTGGTCTCTAAAATCGCAGTAACAGGTTGTGCGGGTATTTCAACCAGCACATCCACATTCGCTGGAGCTTCAGTTTCTGGTTGACTTAATTCATTAGGAACCGGGTTATTTGTGGTAATGGTAATAAAGGCCGAAGTTATCAGTGGTTCGGTCGCACCCTTTGTCCTTTTACCCTTCTTCTGATGTTGTTGGCTTATCTTCTCGTGATTTTTGCACTCCTTACAGCACCAGAAGCGGCTTTGGCCTTTTCTATATCGAAAGCTTCTGTAGTAGTCAAGCTCTATTTCTTTACCACAAGCTGGATTAGCGCACTTTACCACTATTACATTTATTAACTTACGTGGTCTTCCAATGGGTTTGTCTGGTTGTCGTAAAGCATCGCTACTAGGGGAAGTTTTAGGTTTGGGCTGCGCTAAACAAGAGCGCGAACAGAAGAACACCGTCTGTTTACCCTGTTGAAACAAAGATCTACGCTGCCTATCAAGCTCAAATTCTTTTTTACACGCTGGATTAGCACAAACCATCATCACTATCTTACGTGTTTGCGGTTTTTCATTCTGATCGAGCATTGTTCCCTTCAAGCAATATGACTTTAACAAAAACCAAAGCTTGGAATGGTTAAGTACTACTAACTTAGGCTCCTTAGTTGCCGCTTCCTTCTAGTATGAGTTCCTCTAGCTTTTTACGCAAATAAAAGATGGCCGCTTTGTTATAACGCTGGTGGTTCGAGGCACGATCTTCTTCCAGTTCATTGATTCGTCGTTCGATTTCACGTGGTTTTACTTTGTCACTCTTACCCTGATAGATTTGATACTCTAATGTACCTGTTGGTGCTGCGACAATTAGCACTTCATCATAAGCTTGAGGCGGCGCACCTCTACCGCCTTGTGCTTTCCACTGGCTTATACTAGGGGGCGGTTCTGAAATTGGACCAGACTTGAGGGTCATCGTGATTGGTCTTTCCTCTAATTCTTCTCTTCTTCTTTAAATACTTCTTGCTTTCCAGTTCTAGGTTGTCCTAACTAACCGACTGGTTCTGTGCCGCGCTGTTGCGAAGTGCCTGATCATATTCTACCGTGCTAAGTTTCATACAGATTAGCCGCACAAACGGAGTAAGATCGGCTCCTACTGCTGCTGCCATCTCGCCCTCGGCTATAAAACGGCTTTCCGGCGTGACGGTCTTCTTGATCTTGTTGAATTGTTTCTCCGTACACCAAACCACTACCCGTGTTGAGCCCAAATTGGGCAATCCTTTGGGTAATCCCTGATTCATTTCGGATTTAAGTACCAGTTCTATTATACCGACCTGACCATTCGGTTGAGGTTTTGGCTTACCCACTATCGGGCCTACCACCTTTAGCGTAGCACGGCTGGGCTTGACCGTATTCGAGGACGGTGTTGACAATGCTTCAGTGGGCTGGTTAGCCTTTTTTTCACTTCCTTGCGCGGATGGCTGAGTTATACTCGCGGTTTTCGGAGCGGCTTTTTCATTTCCTTGCGCGGATGGCTGAGCTATACTCGCGGTTTTCGGGGCGGCTTTTTCATTTCCTTGCGCGGATGGCTGAGCTATACTCGCGGTTTTGGAGGTGGCTTTTTCACTTCCTTGCGCGGATGGCTGAGTTATACTCGCGGTTTTCGGAGCGACTGATGCTGATGGCACAACCGCCTTTTTCACCTCAGATGGCTCACTTTGGCCTTGATTTGCGGCTTTAGCTACGGTTGTTATTGGCACAGGCTTTTCGGTTTGGGTCTCGGTATCGAACTGTTCGTTACGTGGGGCCGCCTCTGAAGAGGGTGGCTTTTTTACCTTAACTTTTGGAAATTGAGGACGATAAGTATAAAGGATACTATTTGGGGGTTTAGGTACATTTAAACCAGACCAAACCACAC